>CAZFBC010000174.1:0-5467 GCA_964517245.1 uncultured Eubacteriales bacterium
TCGGACCGACCGAACTGATCCTGATCCTGCTCATCGTCATCATCATCTTCGGCGCCCGGAAGCTGCCGGACCTCGGGCGGTCCATCGGCGAGGGCATCAAGAACTTCAAGAAGTCCATCAACACCAAGGACGACCCCGAGCATCCCAAGAAGCCCGAGCCCCCCGCCAGCTGACAGACCCGCCGCGGCCCGGGCCGGGCGACCCGTCCGGGCGGGCCCTCGAGAACCTTCCATGACATCCTCCTATGACGCCGGATTCGACATCGGCGGCACCGACATCAAGTTCGGCCTCGTCGGCCGCGACGGCCGCCTCGTCCGCAAGGGCCGGGTCCGCAGCCCCGAGGCCATGGCCGACATCCTGGCCGTTCTCGAGCGGACCTGGGCGTCCCTCGGGAAGAAGGCGCCGGGCCCCGTCCGCTCGTGCGGCTTCGGCGTCGCCGGGTTCTACAGCACCCGGGAGAGGAAGATCCTGCAGTCGCCCAACTGCCCGGGCCTCGACGGCTACCCCCTCCTGCCGGCCCTGCGCAGGTTCATCGGCGTCCCCGTGCGCGTCCACAACGACGCCGACATGGCCGCCTACGGGGAATTCCGGCACGGGGCGGGGCGCGGGGCGCGCAGCCTCGTCCTCCTGACCGTCGGGACCGGCATCGGCTCGGGCATCGTCCTCGACGGGAAGCTGTGGGAGGGCGAGGGCGGCTTCGCCGGCGAGATCGGCCACATCACGGTCAACCCCGAGGGCGAGCCCTGCAACTGCGGCGGCCGCGGCTGCCTCGAGACCGAGGCCTCGGCCCCGAAGATCGTCCGGGACTACGCGGCCCTTTCCGGAAGGGCCGGCGTCACGGATTCCCGGGAGGTCTACCGGCTCGCCAAGGCCGGCGACCCGGCCGCCCTGGAGAGCTTCCGGAAGTGCGCCTATTACCTGGGCATCGGCCTGGGCATCGTCATCAACATGCTCAACCCCGAAAGGATCCTCCTCGGCGGCGGGGTCCTCGCGGCCGGGAACCTGCTGCTCGGGCCGGTCGTCGAAGAGGCCCGCCGGCGGTCCAACCCCCTGCCGTTCGCCGGCTGCCGGATCGGGAAGGCCGCGCTGGGCAACGACGCCGGCCTCATCGGCGCGGCGGCCTGGGCCGGCCTCAAGGCGGGAAAGCGGGCATGAGCGGCCGCCCCGGGGCCGCGCCGGATGGAACCGTCCCGGGGGGACGGAAGTTAAGGACTTTGACAACCCCGGGCGGAAAAAAATATGTATAATGGGTCCAAGGAGGCCGCATTGACCAGGAAAACCTTCCTCGCACTGGCCATTTTCGCGGCCCTCGCCGGGCTCTCGCTGCCTTCGGCCGCCTCGGGCCCCGGGGGCGCCATCAAGGGCCGCGTCGTCGACGACAAGGGCGCGCCCCTCTCGGGGGCCTACCTCTACGTCAGCTCCCCCACCGCCCTGGGGATGGCCAACTACATCACGTCGAAGTCCGGCCGCTACGCCGTCACCGGCCTGACGCCGGGGGCGTACAAGGTCGTCGTCGAGATGCCCGGCTTCAAGACGGTCACGGTCGAGGGCGTCGTCCTCTCCTCCGGCGCGACGGCCACGCTCGACTTCCGGATGGAGCCGACCGACATCGAGGAGGAGCCGACGACCGCCCCGCCGGGGTCCCTGCTCGACGAGCACTCCGCCCGGTCGGCCGTCGTCCTCGACCGCGAGGTCCTCGACCGGCTGCCCCTGACCCGGGACCTCGCGTCCGTGCTGGGGCTCGTCCCCGGCCTCGTCTTCGACGGCGACACGCCCGGCCTGCGGGCCTCGCTCCACGGCGCCCCGGTCACGTCGAACATCATCGTCCAGGACGGCGTCGTCGTGACCCATCCCGTCGACGCGAGGGCCATGGGCCGCATCAACGTCGACATCGTCGACGAGGTCGTCGTCGAAACGGCCGGCCACGCCCCGGACGCGGGCCCCGGCCAGGCCGCCTACATCAACATCGTCAGCCGGCCCGGCTCGGGCTCCTTCGAGGGCGAGCTCTCCTACAGCGCGTCCGGCCGGGGGCTCGTCGACTCGCTCTGGACGGAGGAGGAGATCGCCGAGATGGACGGGGCGGAGGCCACCACGCTCAGGCGGGAGCACGACGTGTCCCTGTCGGTCGGCGGGCCCGTGCTCGACGACATGGCCTGGCTCTTCGGCAACGTCCGCCTCAAGACCCTGGGCCGCCGGGCGCCGTTCCGCTACTGGACCGACCCCCTCGGCGTCCGCCACTTCGTCTACGACTACTCCGAGAGCGACATCTCCGGGCTGTTCAAGCTCTCCATGGACATCCTCGGCAAGTTCAAGGGCGTCATCGAGCTCGGCTTCTCCGGCGTGCGCCAGCCCGTCTACGAGCCGGACCTCGAGCTGCTCCGGCCCGAGGCGTCGACCCGCCGGCTCGACGGGGAAGGCGTCACGCTGGCCCGGGTCGGCGGGTCCTACGTCGTCAGCCAGAGCACGCGCGTCGACCTGTCCGTCGGGTACGCGAAATACAGGCAGCCGCTCCTCCTCAACGAGACGGCGACCGAAAAGCCCGAGTACTACGACGCCATCACGGGGCACAGCTGGGGCAGCTACCTGCTCAACGACCGCGAGATCGCGAGCCGGACGCGGGCCGCGGCGTCCGTCACCCGCCTCCAGGACCGGTTCCTGGGCATGTACCACGAGGTCGTCGCCGGGGGCGAATACGAGACGACCTCGACCTCGTCGTCCGCCTGGAAGTCCGACAACCTCATCCTCAATTACGCCGACGGCAGCCCGTACACCTACGGCCGGACCCTCTCCCCGGTCTCCGGCGCCGACGTGGGCTGGGGCCTCGTCGGCTTCTACATCGCGCCCGAGACCGAAGGGGGCATGACGGTCAAGCGCGAGCTCAAGAGGATCGGCTTCTTCGTCCAGGACACCATGACGGTCGGCGGGCGGCTGTCGCTCTCGGCCGGCCTCCGCTTCGACCGGTCCGACGTCCGTTTCCCCGCCGTCACGAAGACCGCCGCCGGCAACGACCTCGGCACGTGGCTGGGCGGCCGGCTCATCGAGCCCCTCGTGGGCTTCAACGTCTACAGCGCGCTCAGCGTCGCCGCCTGGGAGAACACGATCGTCTGGAACACGCTCTCCCCGCGCTTCGGGCTGAGCTTCGACCTCCTCGGCGGCGGCCGGACGGTCCTCAAGGGCTCCTGGGCCCGGCTGCCCGAATACCTCGGGCTCGGCTACGCCCAGGACCTGTCCCAGATCGACCCGTCGGCCTCCCACGACTTCTTCTGGTACGACGAGAACGGGGACGGGCTCGCCGACTACGACGACACCTACGAGCTCCTGCCGTACGATTTCCGGGTTTACAAGGGCGAGTTCTTCTCCCAGGCGGTCGACCCCGACCTGTCGGCCCCGGTGATCGAGGAGTGGACGGCGGCCCTGGAGCAGCAGATCGGGCGCGACTTCACGCTGGCGGCCCGCTACATTTCCCGGAAGCACACCAACAACATCAGCCACGTCGTCTACGATCCCTCGACCGAGGTCTCGTGGTGGCGGATCGAGGACTCGCCGGAGGGCTGGTGGGTCCCCTTCTCGACCGTCGTGCCCGGCGCGGAGGGCGCCGACGACGTCCCGGTGACCGTCTACATGCCCGCCGCGACGACCCCGGCGTACTTCGAGCGCATCGAGAACGTCCCCGACCTCACGGCGAAGTACAGGAGCGTCGAGTTCTCCTTCCGCAAGAGGATGGCGCACAACTGGCAGCTCCTGGGGTCGCTGACCTGGAACCGGGCCACGGGGACGACCAGCCTGGCCTCCCGCTGGAGCGCCGGGACCTCGCCCATCCTCCTGACCCCGAACTCGTTCGTCAACGTCGGCCCGACCGACCGCCTCCTCCAGGACCGGCCGTTCGTCGCCCGGCTGGCCGGGACCGTGCGCTTCCGCTGGGACGTCTTCGCCAGCTTCCTTCTCAAGGCCCAGAGCGGCTCGCCGTGGGCCAGGACGGTGACGATCATCCCGCCCGCGGATTGGGCCGAGGCCAACGGCGCCAAGGTGACGCCCGTCACCGTCTACCTGGAGAGCCCGGGCTCGCAACGCCACGACGCCTGGAAGAACCTCGACTTCCGCCTGGAAAAGGACTTCACCAAGCCGGGCGGGCGGGGGTTCGCCGTCTCGGTCGACGTCCTCAACCTGCTCGGGGACAAGTACCGGACGCTCGACCTCGACGACGGCGGGACCTGGGCCCCCGACGCCGAGGGCGTCTCCACGGGCACGCGCGTCTTCAGCGGGACCTTCGGCGAGTACTGGCCGATGTGGGCGACGCGGGTCGTCCGGCTGAACCTCGACCTAAAGTTTTAGCTGGAACGAGATCGCCTTTCTGAGGGCCTCGCCCTCGGCCGTGCTTTTGACCGAAACCTCCAGCCTGAGCTTCTCGGACTTCAGCCTGTCCAGATCGCCGTCGAGGCGGAGGGGGAACTCCATCCGGAAGCGGCGCGTCCTGTTCTCGGTGAGCTCGCGCTCTTCGAGCGAGAGGGGGAAATCGCCCCGGCCCTCCCAGAGAAGCGCCCCGGACGTGTCGGTGAGCTCGAGCCGGACCTCGAAGGACGTCTCGAGGCGGCCGTCCCTGAACTTGAACCAGATCGTGGAATAGGGGATGTCGACGAAGACCTTGCCCTCGTAGACATCCTCCCCGGCCGCGACCTTCTCCATGGTCACGTCGTAGTCGAAGAACCTCTTGTCCTGGCTGTACGTCTGCTGGAAGCGGCCCTGGGCGATGTTGAGGTCGTTGAGGTGCTCCAGGTTGACGGCCGTCAGGAAGAAGCGCCCCGAGCAGTGCTCGTCGACGAAGACGACGGGGAAGGCGCCGTAATACCAGATCTCCTGGCACCGGCCCCGCGTCTCCATGGGGATGGCCTGGCGCTCCGTGGGCGGGCCGAAGAGGACGTAGATCCGGCCCCGGTCGGTCTGCCAGCCCGGGCGCCCCTCGCCGTGGAAGAGGATCCTGGCCCGCTCCAGCCGCTGCTCGTACTCGAACCGGAACTCGTTGCGCTCGGTGTCGGGGTCGGGGTCGCGGCGCTTCCAGAACTCGTCGATGAAGCCGTCCCTCGCGTCCTCCGGCAGCTCGAGGAAGATCTTCCGCTCCTCGCGGGCGATGATGTAGTCGACCTTGGCCAGGAAGTCGGCGTGGGCCGGGCTGAGCTGTTTCTCGAGCTTGTAGGTCCGGCAGCCCGTGACGGAGGAGGCCAGGCACAGGGCGAGAGCGGCCGGTCCCAGCACGGCCAGGACGGCCGCCGCGGGCCCTTTCCGGGGATGGTGCATCGTCATCGCTTTTCCCGTCCTTTCCGCTTCTAGGTTAGCCCTTGGGCGAAGAATATGCAAGCCGGGGACGGGAGAAGGATGGAGGGTGGTGCGGAAGGGGGGACTCGAACCCCCACAGCCTTGCGGCCATAAACTCCTGAGGCTTACGCGTCTGCCAATTCCGCCACTTCCGCAC
>CAZFBC010000175.1:0-5442 GCA_964517245.1 uncultured Eubacteriales bacterium
GAGCGGCCGATGGCCTTTTCGATCGCGGCCAGGACCTCGGGCATCTTGAGCGGTTTCTCGAAGTACTCGCAGGCCCCGTAGGTCCGGAGGGCCTCGGTCCGGTAGACGCGGTCCTTGTAGACGCCGGTCATGATGAAGACGGTCGTCTGGGAATCCCGTTCCGACGTGATGCGCTGGCAGAGCTCGAAGCCGTGGACCTTGGGCAGCATGGCCTCCATGAGCACGAGGTCCGGATCATCCTTGACGTACCGGTCCCAGCCCGCCTGGCCGTCGGCCGCGGTATCGACCTGGTAGCCTTCGGAGGCCAGGATCTTGCTGAGGTAGGCCAGTGAGTTCTGGTCGTAATCGATCACGAGGATCTTTTTCATGCCCATGGCCTCTGGCTTCCCTTCGCCGCCGCGTCCGTCCCCCGGCCGGGAAAGGTCCCGCCGGCAGACGGTCCGGACGGCGATGTCGTTCGCATGCTCCATTTTTTCCTCACCCCTCCCCGGGGTCAATCACCCCTTTGGGTGATTCCGGGGATGATTTCCCCCCCACCCCCGGGGGAAAGGCGCGGCCGATAACCGCCGGGGGCGTTCTGCGTAGTTTTTTGAGGATACGGAAAGGAGGGAACGGACATGGCGGAAACCGTCGGACACGGCCTGGGCTGGATGCCGGATCTCACCGACATCCGGGACTACACCGAAGAGACGAGGGACGTCCGCGACATCCTGGCCCCGACGGGCCTGGGGCGCACGGCGGCCGGCCGCGGGCGACGGCGGGCGTCCGGGCTTCCGGCCTCGGTCGACCTGCGGCCCTGGGCCTCGCCCGTCGAGGACCAGGGCGGCCTCGGCTCGTGCACGGCCCAGGCCGGCGCGGGCGTCATCGAGTATTACGAACGGAAGTCGTTCGGGCGGCACATCGACTGCTCCCGGCTGTTCCTCTACAAGGTCACGCGCAACCTCATGCGGACGAAGGGCGACGCGGGGGCCTATCTCCGCTCGACCATGGGCGCCATGGTCCTGTTCGGCGTCCCGCCGGAGAAGTACTGGCCGTACGCCGACGACGGGGAGCGGTTCGACGAGGAGCCGCCCGCCTTCTGCTACGCCTTCGCCCAGAGCTACCGGACGCTCGTCTACTACCGGCACGACCCGGCCGGCTCGGCCCGCGCCGACATCCTCGAGCGCCTCAAGGCCCACCTCGCGGCGGGCCACCCGGCGATGTTCGGGTTCACCGTCTACGGCTCGATCGAGCAGGCGGCGGCGACGGGGCGCATCCCGCTGCCGTTCGGGCGGGAGCGGATCGAGGGCGGCCACGCCGTCGTCGCCATGGGCTACGACGACGGCCTGGAGATCGCCAACGCGTCCGGCGGCGAGGCGGCCCGCGGCGCCCTGCTCGTCCGCAACTCCTGGGGCAAGGATTGGGGAGAGAAGGGCTACGGCTGGCTGCCCTACGCCTACGTGCTGAAGGGCCTGGCCGAGGACTTCTGGTCCGTCCTCAAGAAGGAATGGATCGACACCGGCGAGTTCAAGGCCTGACCGGGGGGAGCGGCGGGGCTAGGACTTCCGGTCCTCGATGAGGACCTGCAGGATCTCGAGCTCGTCCGCGTCGAACCAGATCCTGGAGCAGGACAGGCACTTGTCCACCGGGACGAAATACTGGTAGTTGTACGGCCGGGCCACCATCCGGTAGCCGCAGGCGGGGCAGGGGACGTCGGGGGCGAGGGCCGACTCGATCTTCTGGCGCTTGAGGGGGTTGCGGACGAAGCGGTCGCGGAACTCCCGGGCCTTCCCGCGCAGCTCGTCCGAGAAGGTGAATTCGCGGCGGGCCACGATCCTGTCGACGCAGGCCGCTTCGACCAGCCGGCCGCGGCAGCGCCCGCAGACGCGGACGGCGACGCCCTCGTAGAAGGCCTCGGCCAGCGGGACGCGGCAGCGGGGGCAGAGGTTCTCGCGCCCCGGGGCCAGGGGCTTCTTGCGGGCCAGGTTGTGCAGGGCGACCCGGACCTGGGGGAACTCGCGGGCCCGGGCCTCGACGCCCTCCTGCGCGTTCCGGACCCGCATGATGGGGGAGAAGCGCGGCCGGGCGACGAGCTCGGGCAGGGTGAACGGGCCCTCCCAGGCGCCCGGGCCCGCTCCGGCAAGATGCCAGACGCGGCTCTCGTCGCGGGCGGCGGGAGGGCCGGGCGCTTCGGCCTGCTCCGGGAAGAGCCGGAGCTGCTCCCGGCGCGCCTCCTCGTACGAGCGGAGGACGCCGCGGGCCCCGTCCCGGGCCCGCTCCTCGGACCACACGGCGGCGACGACGGCCTCGGGCTTCTTGCGGACCATGGCCGCCAGTGCGCCGAGCCGCTTCATGAGCGGCGGGTGCGAGCTGAAGACGCGGCCGAGGAGGCTGTCCGGCGTGTCCCGCGAGTCCGGGCGGACGATGAAGAGCGGGGCGTAGCTCAGCGAGAAATCCCCGACGAACGAATTCTTGACATGGGCCTTGTAGACGATCCGGGCCAGGGCCTCGGGGGCGCGGCTGAGCTCGACGGCCGCGGCGTCGGCCAGGAGCTCGCGCTCCCGGCTGACGAGGGTGCTGAGCAGGCGCATGACCAGCGCCGACAGGGCCACGGCGGCGTAGAAGAGGACCGGGGGGAAGCCCGAGCCGCTCCGCCCGCCCGGGCCGGCGGGACCGTCCTCGGCCTCGGGCTCGAGGGCGTCCTTGAACCTCTCGAAGAGGTTGGCCAGGGAGCAGACGAGCGTCAGGTAGAACGCGTCGCCGCGGGCGATGTGGGCCAGCTCGTGCGCGGCCACGGCCTGGAGCTCGTCGCGCGTGCCCTCGGCCAGCAGCCCCTCGGTGACGGCGACGGCGGGCGTCCCGTCCTCCTCGATGACGGCCAGCGAGTTGACCGCGAAGGACGGCAGGACGTAGGTGTTGACGCGGGGCAGGCCGGCGGCGATGCGGATCTCGTCGACCGTGTGGAGGAGCTGGACGTGGTAGCGGTCGGAGATGTCGGGCGTCGCGGCCTGCAGGCGCCGGAGGATGACGCGCGGGCCGTTCCGGCGCGCGTCCTGGAAGTGGAGGGCGGCGACGAGGGCCGCGGCGAGGAGGTCGACGGCCAGGAAGCGCGGCCAGAAGGACGGCGCGGCGAGCAGGCCCGGGCGGATGAAGAGGCCGACGCTGGCCAGGAGGGCCAGGCCGACGAGGCCGATGGCGACGAAGTGGAAGAGGAGGACGGCGGCGAAGAGCAGCAGGCTCCGGCGCCGCTGGCGCTCCTGGACCTCGTAGAAGTCGCGCGTCCGTGTGGGCATGTTCCGGCCGGAATCATACCGGATTCGCGCCGCGCCGGTCAATCGCCGCCGCCGCTTAACGGGGTCTCGGAGATCAACTCCGCTCGCTGCGGTGATTCTTCACGCCGGCCCGTGCGCCGGGTTCGGCGCCAAAACAACTCGCTCGGCTTGCGCTAAGCCTCGCTCAAACACGTTTTGGCGGTTTCCAGGGAAACTGCCCTCGCCCGGCTTCGGTCCGGCTGAATCACCGCTGATGCTCACTCCGTTGATCTCCTCGACCCCGGCCGCGGCCTGGGTGCCGGGGACATGTACCGCAGGTACATATCCCCGAAAGCGCGTATCCCCGAAATGTTTTGACGAATGGCGGGAACGTTTTTATAGTAGAGGAACGTCTATCCGGAGGAGAGGAGACCGACATGAAAAGAACGTTCATCGCCCTCGCGCTCGTTCTAGCCGCCTGCGGCGGGCTCGCCGCCACGGACACGGCCGACACGAAGATGCTGACCCAGCCGGCCGTCTCGGAGGCCCGCGTCGCCTTCGTCTACGCCAACGACATCTGGACCGCCGACCTCGAGGGCCGGGACGTCCGGCGGCTGACCTCGGGCGCCGGCGTCGAATCCAACCCCGTGTTCTCGCCCGACGGGCGGCTGGTCGCCTTCAGCGGCCAGTACGACGGCAACACCGACGTCTACGTCGTCGAGGCCGGGGGCGGCGTGCCCCGGCGGCTGACCTGGCACCCGGTGCCCGACTCGGCCATGGGCTTCACGCCCGACGGGAAGTCGGTCCTCTTCGGCTCGTCGCGGTTCTCCGCCACCCGGGCCTACTCCCAGCTCTTCACCGTGCCCGTCGGGGGCGGCGAGCCGACCCGGCTCGAGATCCCCTACGCCTGGGACGCCGAGATCTCGCCCGACGGGCGGACGGTCGCCTACTGCCCCTTCCCCGAAGCCTTCACCCAGTGGAAGAACTACCGCGGCGGCCGCTTCTCGCGCATCTGGCTGTTCGACAACGGGGACCGGACGGTCGTCAAGGTGCCCCAGCCCGAGGGCCGCTCGAACGACGTCGATCCGATGTGGGTCGGCGGCCGGCTCCTCTTCCGCTCCGACCGCGACGGCGAGTTCAACCTCTTCGCCTACGACGGCGCGACCAAGGCCGTGACGCGGCTGACCGATTTCGAGGACTTCCCCGTGCTCTCGGCCTCGGCCGGCGCGGGCAAGGTCGTCTTCGAGCAGGCCGGCTCCCTCCACCTTTACGACGTCGCCGCGGGCCGGTCGCGGCGGCTCGCGATCGGAGTCGCCGCCGACCTCCCGGAGCTGCGCGAGCGCTACGCCAAGGGCGCGCAGTGGGCGCGCGACGGCTCGGTCTCGCCGACCGGCGCCCGGGCCGTCTTCGGCTTCCGGGGCGAGATCGTCACCGTCCCGGCCGAGAAGGGCGACCCGCGCAACCTGACCCGGACGCCCGGCGCCCACGAGCGCTCGCCGGCCTGGTCGCCCGACGGCCGGTCCGTCGCCTATTTCTCGGACGCCTCGGGCGAGTACGAGCTCCACGTCGCGCCCCAGGACGGCAAGGGGCCCGCGAAGGCCTTCAAGCTCGGCGGGGCCGGCTTCTACGGCTGGCCGAACTGGTCGCCCGACAGCGCCAGGATCGCCTTCGCCGACAACTCGTGCTCGCTCTTCTGGATCGACCTCAAGACGGGGGCGGTCAGGAAGATCGCCTCGGAGCGCATCTACCAGATCGACGGCCGCGTCTCGTCCCGGACGAGCTGGAGCCCGGACTCCAAGTGGATCGCCTACACCCTGGGCACGCCGACCTTCTTCCGCCGCGTCCACCTCTACTCGCTCGACCAGGACAGGTCGTTCCCCGTCACCGACGGCCTGAGCAGCGTCGAGGAGCCGACCTTCGACGCCGACGGCAAGCACCTCTGGTTCCTGGCCTCGACCGACGCCGGCCCGGTCGCCCAGTGGTTCGACATGTCGAACGCCGACCTGCGGTCGACCTTCTCCCTCTACCTGGCCGTCCTGCGCAAGGACCTGCCCAACCCGCTGGCCAGGGAGAGCGACGAGGAGAAGCCCGAGGAAGAGAAGCCGGCGGCGGAGAAAAAGGACGAAGCCGTGCGCGTCGATTTCGACGGCCTCTCCCACCGCATCGTCGCCGTGCCCGTCCCGGCCGGCGTCTACGACAACCTCCAGGCCGG
>CAZFBC010000176.1:0-5392 GCA_964517245.1 uncultured Eubacteriales bacterium
CCCTCAACTTCTACCTCGATTCCGCCGTCGCCTACGATTCCCAGAATTTCCTGCCCTGATCGTGTCCCCCATTTAACGAAGCGAGGCCTTGGTGAACACGCTGTCGGGGATCGCGGCGTCGAACTCGATCGACTCCAGGACGAACTCGGTGCCGCCGCCCTCCTTGAGCGCGTCCTTGAAGACGACCCGCGTCGGGACCCACCGCCCGCCCTGCCGCTCGACCGCCCCCGCCTCGGTCGTCTTGAGCAGCTTGCCGCTCTTGGCGTAGCGCTCCTCGCGCAGGACGACGTAGCGCTCCCGGTCGACCCAGACCTTGCGCCGGTAATAGGCGATCTCGCCGCCGCGCCCGACGAGGTCGAGCACCCAGCACGGCCGGCCCCCGCGCTCCTCCTCGCCGGCGACGGTCGCGGCGTACAGGTTCGCGAGCCGCGGGTCCTCCATCATGTCCTCGTAGGACAGGTCCGAGCCCATGACCGACTGCCGCAGCATGTGGCCGGCGATGAGGATGGTCCGGTCGGCCGACGGCGTGTAGGTCCAGAGCCGGTCCTCGAGCTTGAGCATCTTGGTGCCCTTGTCGCGCGGCGGGTCGAGGTACTCGGTGAAGGACCTCGTCCGGCCGCTGATCCACGACCTGGCCCGGACCGTGCGCGAGCCGCGCCGCCCGTGGATCGTCATCAGGCTCGTCGTGATCTTGTTGTCCGAGCCCATGTTGTCGTCGACGCGGCGGAGGATCTCCTCGCCGTCGGGCGAGGCCTGGGCCGGGCTTTCCGCCGTCCGGGCGGCGATCCCCGACGCGAGCATGACCGACAGGATCAGAAGCGCCAGTCGTCTCATCCTTCGAACTCCTTGGCCAGCCGGGCCGTCTCCCGCTTGTAGATGCCGATGCCGCTCACGGCCCGGCCCAGGAACGTCGCGGCCAGGCCCGGCACGAACCCGATGAACCAGCTCGCCGTCGTCACCCGGGCCCGCACGACGTCGGTCATGACGACGGTCGCGTTCTGCATCATCGAGCCGATGTCGACGCCCTTCGTCTGGAGGACGTAGGCGACGGCGAGCCCGAGGGCCGTGCCGGCGACCGAACCGGCGAATCCGATGGCCAGCCCCTCGGCGATGAGCGACCGGTAGAGGCGGCCCTTGTCCTCGCCGAGGGCCAGCCGGATGCCGAACTCGCCGTAGCGGCGCAGGCTGCCCATCAGGCCCGAGTTCCACAGGACGATCGACATGACCAGGATGAAGACGACGAGCATGGCCGAGTAGACGGACGTGGCCAGGTCGAGCATCAGGGCCAGGCCGGCCTGCTCGCGGAGGGTCCGCATCACCGGCGCGAACTCGCCCGCGCCGTCGCCCCCGTGCGCGGCGTTGAACGCCGCCGCCAGCGCGACGGCCTCGCCGTCCCGGTAGACCGAGTCGCGGAAGAACCCCAGGACCTCGCCCGCCGCGTCCTCCATGGCGAGCGCCTCCTGGATGTCGGCGATGTCGGCGATGACCGCGCCGCGGTCCATGACCGTGACCCCGAAGCGGACCGTGCCGGCCACGACGAAGTTGCGGACGGCCATCTCGCCGTACATGGTCGCGCCGATGAGCGTCGCCGTCGAGCCCGGGCCGATGCCGAGCCGTTCGGCGAAGGCGTCGCTGACGAGGATCTCGCCGGCCGCCTCGGGCAGGCGGCCGCGCACGAGCGCCTTGCCGAGGTTGAGGAGGTCGCGCTCCGGGCTGCCGGGCGAGCGCAGGTCGACGGCCAGCCCGGCCGCCGGCCCCTGGGCCCGCGTCTCGCCGTTCTCGTCGGGGACGTCGATGAGGCCGCCGAAGCGCGTCCGCGGCGTCCAGACGAGGCCGGGGTGGTCGCGCCCGAGCTCGTCGAGGAGGGCGCGGACGCCAACGAAGGCCAGGTCGTTGGGCGTCTGGTCCGCCTCCGCGGCGTAGGCCCGGGACATGACCTTGACGTGGCCGGCCGTGAACCGGGCGCTCGAGCCCGTGATCTCCGAGAGCATCCCGCCGAACCAGCTGTACCCGAGGACGGTCAGGAACGACCCCAGGACGACCGTGGTGAAGGGCAGGAGGCTGCGGGCCCGGTCGCGCAGGAGGCCCTTGACGAGGAAGCGGATCACGGCGTCCGTCCTCTCAGCGCGTCGGTCGGCTTGAGCCCGGCGATGCGGCGCGTCGGCAGGAACGAGACGACCGCCGTGGCCAGAAGGACGAGGAGCGTCGTCCCGGCGACGAGGCCGGCGCCGAAGGCCGGGAAGAGCCGGTCGCCGATGGCGAAGCCGTAGCTGTCGACGTCCGCGGGCATGGCCCAGCCGGTCCGCGCGATCCAGGCCAGGAGCGGGACGCCGTAGACGGCGGCGACGAGGGCCGCGAGAACGCCGTTGAGCAGGCCTTCGAGCGTGAAGAGGGCGATGACGCGGCCGCGGGTGAAGCCGAGGGCCATGAGCGTGCCCATCTCGCGGCGGCGGCGGAAGATCGACAGGACCTGGGTGTCGAAGATGGCCAGCATGGCCAGAGCCAGGAAGATGACGGACATGACGCTGCTGCCCACGGTCTTGGCCCCGACCATGCCGCGCAGGTCGGCGAGGAAGTCGTCGCGGCTGCGGAAGACCCAGTCGCCGGCGGCGGGCGGCGGGGGGGCGCCGGGCGCGTCCGCGGCGTCCGACGCCAGGACGGCGAACGTGGCCTCGCCGGGAAGGCCGGTCATGGCGCGGAGGCGCTCGAGCGGGACCCAGACCTGCCCGACGTCGACCGTCTGGACGGAGGTCGCAAAGACCTCGGCCACGACGGCGTCGAGGGCGTCGAAGGTGCCGCGGGCGTCGCGCCACTGGAGGGTGAAGGAGTCGCCCTTGACGAGGCCGGCCGTCCTGGCCATGCGGGAGCCGACGAGGACCGGGACCTCGCCGTCGGCGGGGGATGGCGGCGCGGCGCCGGCGGGGGCGCCGTCGGGAGCGGCGGCGAGGAACGTCGTCGGGAGGTCGAGGACGGCCTGGCCGGGGTCGATGCCCTTGACCATGACCGTGAACAGGCGCCCCCCGGGGTAGATCGTGCCCTGGGTGACGAGCACGGGCGCGGCCCGGCCGGCGGCGGCGAGGGCGGCGAGAGAGGGGGGGAGCGGGCCGTGGGCGTCCGGGAGGGTCAGCGGGTCGTAGGGGTCGTAGGCCGGGTGCTGGAAGTGGCCGCCGCCGATCTCCGCGGCGATCATGGACGTCTCGGCCTGCCTGTTCATGCCCTGGATCAGGCCGCGGGAGAAGATGATGAGGACGAACGAGAGCGACAGGACGAAGACGTTGAGCCAGGTCCGGAGGCCCGCGCCGAGGAGGTTCCTGAGGGCCAGCTTGAGGAGGGTCACGGGCGTGCTCCGGCGGGCGGCGCGCCGGCGGGCGCGGTCCGCTCGTCCGCGGTCACGCGGCCGTCGACGAGGGTGATCCTGCGGCGCAGGTACTGCATGACCTTGGGGTCGTGGGTGGCGAAGACGAAGGTCGTGCCGAGGTCGCGATTGAGGCGCTCCATGGTGCGGAGGATGTTGTGGGAGTTCTCGGCGTCGAGGTTGGCCGTCGGCTCGTCGGCGAGCACGATGTCGGGCTCCTTGACCACGGCCCGGGCGATGGCCACGCGCTGGCTCTCGCCGCCGGAGAGCTGGGCCGGGCGGGAGCGGGCCCGGTCGGCGAGGTGGACCCAGTCGAGGGCGGCCATGACCTTGCGGCGGCGCGCGGCGGGCGGGTCGCCGGCTAGGAGCAGGGCGAACTCGACGTTCTCGTACACGGAGTAGACGGGCAGGAGGTTGAAGGTCTGGAAGATGAAGCCGATGTGGCGGTTGCGGAGGCGCGCGGCCTCCTTGTGGCTGAGGGACTCGACGCGGCGGCCCATGACGAGGGCGCTGCCCTCGGAGGGCGTGTCGAGGGTGCCGACGATGTTGAGGAGCGTCGTCTTGCCCGAGCCCGAGGGGCCGACGAGGCCGGCGAACTCGCCCTTGTCGAAGGACAGGGAGACGCCGGCCAGGGCCTCGAGCTTGTGGGGGCCCATGGCGTAGATCTTCTTGAGGTCGCGGGTGACGATGGGGGGAGCGGCGGGCGTTCGCGCTTCGTTCATGGGGCCTCGTTTCGCATTTTAGAAGTGATGCGCGAGGACGAGCCGGAGGCCCGTCCCGGCGAACGAAGAGACGGCCGGCCGGAGCTGGAGGAAGACCGGGTCGGCCGGGTTCCAGAAGATGATGAAACTTAGGGAGAGCGCGTCGGTCGTGCGCTTCCAGCCGAGGAAGCGGTAGAGGCCGCGGCTCTCCCAGTCGTAGTAGAAGATGCCCTGGAGCTCGTCGAGGAGGCCGAGCGGGTAGCGCAGGAGGAGGCCGGTGAGGGAGAGGGCGAGATCGCCCGCCGAGCCGAACGCGGAGGGGGCGTAGGCGAAGCGGAAGTGCTCGGCGACGGCGGTCAGGCCGCGGCCGAGGGCGAAGGTATAATCGAGGCCGAGGGTCAGGGCCCTCTGGTAGGGGTGGAAGGGCGCGGCGAGGAGGTCGGTGCGCTGGTGGACGAGGGCGGCCTCGAACCAGAGGCCGACGCCGACGTCCCACTTGCCGTCGAGGCCGAAGCGGTCTTCGGGAACGGGCTCGAGGGGGAGCGGGGTGTCGGGGGGCAGGGTGTCGAGGGCGACGAGTCCGACGATGTCGGCGCGGCGGTGGTGGTAGGTGGCGGCGATCTCGCCGCGGAGGAACGGGACCTGGGCGCGGCCGCCGAGCTCGGGTGCGCGGTCGTCGGAGGGGGCGAGGTCGAAGCCGCGCGGGTCGGAGTTGCCGCAGAGGCCCCAGGCCCAGAGGTTGACGTTGCCCGCGGGGTAGTAACGGAGGAGGAGGCCGGTGACGCCGTCGGTCAGCTGGAGCGGGTCGCGGGGGTCGAGGGAGTCGAACCACATCAGGGGGCGGAAGATCGCCGCCGAGCCGAAGCTGAGCTTCTGGAGGCCGACGCGGGCCTCGAAGCGGGAGGTCGACAGGCGGACCCAGGCGCGGTAGGGGGAGACGTCGCCGTCGACGGGGGGCGAGTCGGGGAACGGGAACGAGGTCGCGAGGAAGGCGTTGGCCGAGGCCTCGGCGTCGAGGGTGAGGCGCGGGGAGAGGGCCAGGGAGAATTTGAGCTCGGGGATGAAGCGCAGGTCGAAGAGGACGTCGAAGGCGGGGTCGACGCGGGCCGTGGCGGAGAGGGCGACCAGGCCGGCGAAGTCGAGGGAAAAAGTCTGCGCGGCGCAGGGCGGCGGCGCGAGGAGCGCGATCAGAAGGGCGACAGACGCGGCGACTCGCATCTCCCAAAAAATATATCACAAATGGGGGACATGATACCTATTCCCCAATTCAGGCCCGGTTTCTGGCCAGCCTCCGGCGGCCGAGGACGACGACGTTCTTGACGAGGTCGACGGTGAT
>CAZFBC010000177.1:0-5335 GCA_964517245.1 uncultured Eubacteriales bacterium
AGGTCGCCAGTTCGATCCTGGTCAGCTCCACCACCGAAATAACCCCGTTTCCCCCTGGTATTGAACATTTCGCCGTCTTTCTGGTTTTCACTCCCGTAGCCGAATTTTCAGCGTAATTCAATCGGTTTTGTGACACCACGGTGACATGGGAAGAAGTCTGTCTGTTCCTTTAGAGCGCATTCGAAATCATACTCAAGTGTTGACCCTTAGCATTGAGGTCAGAGCAGTCTGCCAGGGCGATAGAACTGGACTCCCTGTTTTTAGAGAAGGTTTTAGTTTTGCCATAGAAGTGGCGGCGGCTACGTACAACTTGCCTGATAATACTCGAGAATGTTAGACTGCTCTCGCTGCCGTTAGGAAACAGAAAACGATTCCCGGCGAGTGGATGGCTATTACGAACACAATCATAAGTATCTTAAGACCATCCTTAAGGGTGTCTTTTTGGAAACCCGAGCGAAGTCCAATTATAAAGAGGGCAATGAAAGCAAGTTTCATGGCCCTTGTCTTAGGCGGTTCTTCGTTCTGTCTAATAGACGGGCAAAGCATCGAGGGTGTTAAGTACGTACTTGCAGAAACATCAAGAGCACCCGTTCCGGAATTGTTTAGACCCCTCTCTTTAAAAGACAATGACTCTAATCTTGAGACTGTTGAACCTGATTATCAATTAATCCTTAGATTGCTCTTCCCGGAGACGGCAACCTGGACATCCATCAATAAGATGCCAACGCTCGGTAAGGCTAGCCTCACAAGGATAGAGGGCGAGTTAAGGTCGGCTTACTTGAGTAGTAAGCTGAGTAATAAGCACGAATCTAAGGGATGCTCGTTCATTAGCAGGCTTTTTGAAAATATTGATGACTACGCAGGCTTCTTCCATGAAGCTGACATTGACAGCGATGGTGTGGATGACATCATTTATTCAGGCTGGGCACTCTGTACAGAAGGCGATGTAACAATAATTTGGTTCGGTAGCGATACTCATTTCGCTGTTAGGCAAGAAAGTCTCTGGCAAACTAGGACTCTAAGCATTTTCCCAGACAATCCTCCAAGGCTAGGATCTGTTGCGGTAGGTTGTTGCTCTGACCCTGAGGATGAATACTTGTTGGGCACCTTAGTTAACCCAAGAAGGCATGGTCAACGAAGGATCACAAAACGCACCACGATTCCAGAGGTCCTTTTAGAGCCCACTAAGTTCAGGGTCCGGGCTGAGGAACTGGTTTTACGGTCCTCCCCTAAAGTCGAAGATCAATACGATGAATTAGCAAGCGAATTCATGTTTGCGGCTGTCTTTGGAAACATCCTATCAAGGTATCTTCCGGGGGTGGAAGGTACCATTCTGGGACAGGATAAACAAGGGACCTCAAGCCACTGGTATTTCGTTCTATTAGACGACGATTGGAGCCGGTTTCGAACCCATAGCCCGTTTGGAGTAAACGTTGGCTGGGTGGATGCTTCTTCAATAACGTTATTAAAATAGGTTTCCAGCAATGAAGTTGTACGAAATCCAGGGAGGTAAGGACCACAGACTTTGTTTTCCTGAGTTCGCCGGTTTATTAGAGCCTAAAGGATCGCCAGTTCGATCCTGGTCAGCTCCACCACCGAAACCAACCCCGTTTCCCCCCATATGGCCATAAAAGGGGCTGCTCAGCAGTGATCTAGCGCCCCTTGTTATTGTCCGGGCCCTTGGGCCCGACAGGTTCGGTGGCTTTGCCCGGGTCTGATCTGTCGGGGTTTTCCGCGCCTGGGGTTTCTGCAGGCTTGGGCTTCTTCGCTTCCAGGCGTTTCTTCGCGGCCAACTTCGCCGACTTCTGCCACTTTCCCTCTCTCGCGATCTCCGCCTTTCCCCTCGCCACCCTATAGGCCGAACCGGTCAAGTTTATTCTGGCCATGATACGGATATCTCCTCCCGGAGATCATAATGTCTTGCCGCCCCTGTTTCAATCCCTTTCTCCGCTCCGGCTGGCAAGGCAAGATTGGTATAATGCCGTCATGAGGAAAGACGTGGTCATTATCGGCGCGGGCGCCGCGGGTCTATGTTGCGCCGTCGAGTGCGGGAAGCGGGGCCGGTCGGTCGTCCTCCTCGAGCACACCGGGACCGTCGGGAACAAGATCCGTATCTCGGGGGGCGGCGCCTGCAACTTCACGAACCGCTCTATGGACGAGACTCATTTTCTCTCGTCGAATCCGCGCTTCGCGAGATCCGCTCTTTCCCGGTTCACGCCGCAGGACATGATCGCGCTCCTCGAGCGCCACAAGATCCGGATCGTCGAGAGAAAAGGGGGCCAGCTCTTCACCGGGGACGGGGCGGGCCGGATCGTGGGAATGTTCCAGGACGAATGCGCCCGGGCCAAGGTCGCGATCCGGCTCGATTGCCGGATCGAGGCGGTTTCAAAAAGAGAGTCGTTTGAAATCGTTTCCAGCCAAGGCCGTTTTGAGTCCGGATCGCTCGTGATCGCGACCGGAGGCCTGGCGATGCCGAAGATCGGCGCCACCCCTTTGGGTTACCGGATCGCCCGGCAATTCGGGATGAATGTCATCGAACCCGTTCCCGCTCTGGTCCCGCTTTTGTGGAGAGAGAGCGATCTCGCGAATTTCAGGGACTTGTCGGGACTTGCGTTCGATGCGATCGTCAAATGCGGGCGCCACTCTTACCGGGAGAATATTCTGTTCACGCACCGGGGATTGAGCGGGCCCGCCGTTCTGCAGATCTCTTCGCATTGGGAAGAAGGCCGGGCGATCTCCATCGACCTCGTTCCCGAAAGAGATATCCTTCAGGAAATAAGGATCCATCGGAAGGAAAGAACGGAGCTGAGCACTTTTCTTCCCTCGTTCTTGCCGAAACGGTTCGTCAAGAAATGGTGCGAGCTCTATTCCCCTTCCAAGCCCTTGAACCGGACCTCTGTAAAGGAACTCCGATCGGTCGCTGAACGATTGCATGATTGGCGGGTGACGCCTCAACAAAGAGACGGTTACGGCGCCGCGGAAGTGACGGGCGGGGGCGTGGACACGGACGAGGTTTCTTCCAAAAGAATGGAATCAACAAAAAGCCCCGGCTTGTTCTTCGCGGGGGAAGTCCTGGACGTGACCGGCGAGCTGGGGGGATACAATTTGCAGTGGGCGTGGTCTTCGGGCTGGGCCGCCGGCCAATTTGCCTGAAGGACTCGATATAAGCGTTGTCCGCCGGCTTCCCCGGAGGGTCAGGTCGGTCGCCGGGGTTATGCCCCAGATCCGCCGCTGTCGGCCTCCCGCCTCCAAATGATGATCACCAGCCAGAGGATGAAGATCCTCACGGGAAGCGGGAGCTCTTCCGGAAGATGGACGGCGGCCCGGCGGGTCAAGAAACCTTCCGGCGCGATCGTCCCGATCTCGTTCGGTCCGTCGTAGAGATCGAACGCCCTTCCGGAAGCCGATCTTGCCCGGAGGGTCAATTGTCTACCGGCGTGCTCGATGAGAAAAGTGCGGCGAAAAGCACTCGGCTTCTCCGCCCGGGCGGCCACGGCCCCTCCCGCCTCGAGAACGTAGGCCCCGCTCACCAACCCTTCCCGGAAGACCTCATAAGCGATGCCTTCGACGGACAGAGTTCCTTTTCGCCGCCAGAACGTCAAGTCCATCTCCGCCACCTGCCGGGTCCCGTCCATGACCCGGAAGTCCCACGAGAACCAGTGTTTCGGGATCGCGTTCAGCATGATGTTCCGTCTCCGCGTCTATTTAGTCGCTTATCCGGGGCCGTGTCAACCGGCTCATCGGTGGAGTTCCCGCCTCCCAAGAGGCTGATTGGGAGCGATCCCCCCCTGGAAAAAGATAATTCGGACCTCCGGCCTTCCTGCTCCGACAAAACTCTGATAGGAGTCTGATCATGGCCAAGAAAAGAGCGGCGGTGGACGAGTTCGACGCGCGGCGCCTGCCCGTGGCCAAGCCGCGGCGGGGGGACAACGCCAGCCAGGGGCTCCTGCTGATCCTCCTCGCCATCGGCATCCCGTTCGTCGTCTTCTTCATCCAGGTCGACGGGGCGCTGAGGTTCTACGAGGAGGACAAGGTCTTCGAACGGACCCTGACCGACGCCGAGCAGCAGGAGATCCGGGCGGCCATCGACAAGCGCAAGGCCGGGCTCGACACGACGCAGAGGATCGTCGAGACGATCAAGGAGACCTACCGCGGCGAGACCGGCGCGAGCTACGAGCGGGACGTCTGGGTCGTCCACGTCAAGCAGGGCTTCGCCATCCCCTACAAGTACGTGCTCGCCCTGGGGGCGCTCCTGCTCCTCGTCGGGATCGGCCGGCTCATCCTCTAGCCGCGTCTCAGAGCTCGTCCCCGTACCGCCCGGCCGAGCCCAGCACCTCGCGGTTCTTCCTTTTGTACATCTCGACCAGGGCCGCCCGGGCCGGGCCGAGGTACTTGCGCGGGTCGAACTCGCCGGGCGATTCCGTGAACACCTTCCTGATCGTGGCCGTCATGACCATGCGCCCGTCCGTGTCGATGTTGATCTTGCAGACGGCCGAGCGGGCCGCCTGGCGCAGCTGCTCCTCGGGGACGCCGATGGCGTCCTTCATCCGGCCGCCGTACTTGTTGATGGTGGCCACGGCCTCCTGGATGACCGACGAGGAGCCGTGCAGGACGATGGGGAAGCCGGGGAGCTCCTTCTCGATCTCCTCCAGGATGTCGAACCTCAGCGGCGGCGGCACGAGAATGCCGCGCTCGTCCCGGGCGCACTGCTCGGGCTTGAACTTGTAGGCCCCGTGGGACGTGCCGATGGAGATGGCCAGCGAGTCGACGGTCGTCCGGCGGACGAAGTCGACGACCTGGTCGGGCCGGGTGTAGGTCGACTTGTCGGCCTGGACCTCGTCCTCGATCCCGGCCAGCTGGCCGAGCTCGCCCTCGACCGAGACGCCGAGCGGCCGGGCGAAGTCGACGACCCGGCGCGTCAGGGCGATGTTCTCGTCGTAGGGGAGATGCGAGCCGTCGATCATGACCGACGAGAAGCCGTTGTCGATGCAGGATTTCGCCAGCTCGAACGTGTCGCCGTGGTCGAGGTGGAGGGTGATGGGGATCTCCTGGCCCGCGCCCTTGGCCTTCTCCATCTCCCGGGCCATGCGGACCGCGCCCTCGGCCATGTAGCGCAGGAGCGTCTGGTCGGCGTACTTCCGGGCGCCGCTCGAGACCTGGAGGATGACCGGCGAGCGCGTCTCGACGCAGGCCGTGACGATGGCCTGGAGCTGCTCCATGTTGTTGAAGTTGTACGCCGGCACGGCGTACTGCCCGGCGAAGGCGCGCCGGAACATCTCCTCGGTGTTGGCCAGGCCGAGGTCCTTGTAGGAAACGGACATCGTCGTACCTCCTC
>CAZFBC010000178.1:0-5331 GCA_964517245.1 uncultured Eubacteriales bacterium
AGGTCGATGACGTGGTCGGCGCATTTGACGACGTCCAGATTGTGCTCGATGACGACGACGGTGTGGCCTTCGGCGACGAGCCTCTGGAACGAGCGGAGCAGGACGGCGACGTCGTAGGGGTGGAGCCCGATGGTCGGCTCGTCGAAGAGGTAGAGGATCTTGCGGCCCCTCTCGTGGACGAGGTGGTAGGCCAGCTTGATGCGCTGGAGCTCCCCCCCGGACAGGGTCGTCGTCGGCTGGCCGAGCTTGAGATAGCCGAGGCCGACCTCGACCAGGGGATAGAGCTTCTTCGTGATCTCGGCCCGGCCGGAGAAGAAGAGACAGGCCTCGGTGACGCTCAGGCCGAGGACCTCGTCGATCGTCCGGCCGTTCCAGCGGACGTCGAGGACCTCCTTCTTGAAGCGCCGGCCCTTGCAGGATTCGCAGACGAGGCTGACGTCCGAGAGGAACTGCATCTCGACGATCTGGACCCCGGCGCCCTTGCAGTCCTCGCACCGGCCGCCCGCGGTGTTGAAGGAGAAGTAGCCGGGGCGGAAGCCCATGAGCCGGGCCTCCCGGGTCGCGCTGAAGAGGTTCCGGATGCCGTCCATGGCCTTGGTGTAGGTGGCCGGGATGGACCGCGGGGACGCGCTGAGCGGGGACTGGTCGACCATGACGGCCCTGGCGACCTTGTCGCGGCCGCGGATCTCGCGGAAGCCGTCTTCGGAGGTCCCCTCGAGACCCTTGTAGAGGACGTCGTGGACGAGCGTGCTCTTGCCCGACCCGGACACGCCGGTGACGCAGGTGAGCACGCCGAGGGGGATGCGGACGTCGATGTGCTTGAGGTTGTGCTTGTGGGCGCCGCGGATCTCGAGGAAGGTCTTCCCGGGGCGCCGGGACGGCGGGAGGGGGACCTCCTTATCGCCGCGGATGTACTGAGAGGTCAGCGAGTCGGGGCTGCGGAGAAAGGCCGGCCAGGGGCCCGCGAAGACGACCTCGCCGCCCGCCTCGCCCGCTCGAGGGCCCATGTCGATGACGTGCTCGGCGGCGCGGACGATATCGGGATCGTGCTCGACGACGACGACGGTGTTGCCGATGTCCTTGAGGGACCGCAGGATCCGGACGAGGCGGTGGTTGTCGCGGGGGTGCAGCCCGATCGACGGCTCGTCGAGGACGAAGAGGGTCCCGACGAGCGAGGCGCTGAGGGCCGCGGCCAGGCTGATGCGCTGGGCCTCGCCGCCGCTCAGCGTGAAGGTCATGCGGTCGAGGGCGATGTAGTCGAGGCCGACCTCCATGAGGAAGCGCAGGCGGCCGCGGATCTCCTGGACGAGCTTGTCGGCGACCTGGCGGTCGAACGGCCCGAGCTCCAGGCCGTCGAAGAAGGCCGAGGCCTCGCCGACGGTCATGCGGACGACCTCCCCGATGTGGAGGCCCTTGACCCGGACGCTCAGGGCCCGGGCGTTGAGCCGGGTCTTGGCGCAGGCCGGGCAGGCGACGTACTTCCGGTAGCGGCTGAGCATGACCCGGACCTGGACCTTGTACTTCTTCGATTGGAGCCACTCGAAAAAGCCCTTGACGCCGTGGTAGCCGTCGCCGCCGTCGAGGACGAAGCGCCGGTGCTCCGGGGAGAGGTCGCGGAAGGGCACGTTCGTCGGGATGCGCCTGCGCCGGGCCTCGGCCAGCAGCTGCTTCTGCATGGCCTTGGACAGGGGCTTCGTCCAGGGCTCGACGGCGCCCTGCTCCAGCGACTTGTCCGGGTCGGGGACGACCTTGTCCTCGTCGACGACGGCCAGGTCGCCGAAGCCGTGGCATTCGGGGCAGGCGCCTTGGGGGCTGTTGAAGGAGAAGAGGTTGGGGTAGGGGTCGTCGGCCGGGAGGCGGCAGTCCTTGCATTCGAGCTTCTCGGAGAAGAGGTATTCGCGGCCGGCCTCGGTCCGGACGCGGGCCCGGCCGTCGCCCTTCTTGAGCCCGGTCTCGAGCGAATCGGCCAGGCGTTCGCGCTCGTCGACGCCGAGGGTGATCCTGTCGACGAGGACGTCCAGGGGCCCGTCCCCCCCGGCGGCCCCGAGGTCGACGACCTCGCCGCCGGCGACCGCCCGGCTGAAGCCGTCCTTCCGGAGAGCCGTCAGGCTCCGCTCCCGGGGCCAGGCGAAGGTGACGAAGGCGCGGGTGCCCGCCGGCTCGCGGTCGAGCGCGGCGATCATGCCGTCGATCGTGTCGCGGCGGACGGGGCGTCCGCACCGGAGGCAGTGGACGGTCCCGATGCGGGCGAAGAGGACCCTGAGGAAGTCGAAGATCTCGGTAACGGTGGCCACCGTCGAGCGGGGGTTCTTGGCCGCACCCCTCTGCTGGATGGCGATGGCCGGCGGGATGCCCTCGATGAGGTCGGCGTCGGGCTTGTCCATGCGCTCGAGGAACTGGCGGGCGTACGAGGACAGCGATTCGATGTAGCGGCGCTGGCCCTCGGCGTAGAGGGTGTCGAAGGCCAGGGAGGACTTGCCCGAGCCGCTGACCCCCGTGACGACGATGAGCCGGTCGAGCGGGACGTCGAGATCGACGGACTTGAGGTTGTGGACCCTGACGCCGCGAAGCACGATGGAGTCTGTCGTTGCCATGGGCCCTTTCCGAATGGTCCATTATAACACGGTTCCGGGGACGCGTCCTCCGGGTGCGCCTCCGCGGTTTTTGCTATAATGGTCCGCTCGGAGATCGCCCATGTCGTTCCTGTTCATATTCGGCATCGCACTGGCCCTGGCCATGGACTGCTTCGCCGTCACCCTGGGACTGGCCGCCGGGGCCCGGGGCCTGACCGTCAGGCAGGCTTTGCGCACGGCCCTTTTCTTCGGCGGCTTCCAGTTCGCCATGCCCATCGCCGGCTGGTTCGCGGGCGACCGGCTGCTCGCCCTGATCAGCCGCTTCGACCACTGGGTCGCCTTCGGGCTCCTGGCCCTGGTCGGCGGTCGGATGATCCACGAGTCGTTCGAGACGAGCGGGGAGGAGGAGGCCGGGCGGCCCGACCAGACCCGGGGCCATCGGCTCGTCGTCCTGGCCCTGGCCACGAGCATCGACTCCCTGGCCGTGGGCTTGAGCCTGGGCGTCGTCGGGACGGGCGTGCTCTATCCGGCGGCCGTCATCGGGGCGACGAGCTTCGTCCTGACCGTCGTCGGGGCCCGGCTGGGCCCGGTCGTCGGGCGCCTGGCCGGCCGGCGGGCCGAGCTGGCCGGCGGCCTCGTCCTGATCGCCATCGGCGTCAAGATCCTGGTCGAGCACGTCGGGGGCTGAAAAGGGAACGCCGGGCCGGTTGAAGGGGGGACATGTCCCCCGGGTACGTGTCCCCCTTTCAGCGCTTCCCCAGGATCCCCGCCAGGACGGCCGCGGCCGTGCTGAGCAGGCCGAAGACGAGGTTGTAGGCCGCCGTCGCCCCGTCCAGGGCGATGAAATCCATGGGTCGGCGCGGCGCGGCGCGGCGGACCGCCCGCCCCCACAGCCCGAGCGCGCCCGGCAGGGCCGTCAGCACGATGAGGAACGTCCAGGGCATGGGGGGGATGCCGACCCGCGCAACGCGGGGGACCGTGACGAGAAGGACGTCGACGAAGAACGGGGCGAACAGCAGAAAGCCGTAATAGGCGAGGGAGCCGCGGTCGCCGAGGAGACCGGCCGCCGTCGTCAAGCCTTGGTCCCTGTCGGAGACGGCGTCCCGCCAGTTATTGGCGTGGAGGATGGCGGCGACGAGGAGCGCCGTGGGCACGGCCCAGACGACGGGCAGCCAGGAGAACGATCCCGTCTGGACGATCCAGGCCCCGAGGGAGCCGAGGAGTCCGAAGTCGAGGAAGACGGCCAAGTCGCCGAGGGCCCGGGCCTTGAACAGCGCGTAGGACGCCCCGACGGCCACGCCGGCGCCTCCGACGAGGAGCAGGGCCGGCCCCGTGAGGCGGGCCAGGAGGAGCCCCGAGAAGGTGCCCAGGGCGAAGAGGGCGACGGCCCCTTTCAGGACCTGTCGGTCCGTCAGCAGGCCCCGGACGACGGCCCCGCTCGTCGGCGTCACCCCGCGGTCGAGGTCCCGGCGGCGGTCGGAGACGTCGTTGAGCATGTTGGCGGCGGCGTGAAGGACCGCCATCGTCGCGAGGGCCCAGAGGAAGCGGAGCGGCGCGAACCCGGCGCCGCCGAAGACGGCCGCCAGGGCCGTGCCGAAGACGACGGGCACGGCCGAGGCCGGGAGCGCCCAGGGGCGGGCGGCGACGAGCCACGGCTTCAGGATCATGGCCGATTTATACCACACTGCCGGCGGCGGCGCACGGGCCCGGCCTTGACTTCCGGCCGGGCCGTACCTATGCTTGGACCCGCGGCCCCGCGAGGCGGGGGAACGCGTCCCGAAGGAGAGCGACATGCAGTCGATGAAGGACAGGGTCGTTTTCGTCACCGGCGCGAGCTCGGGGATCGGTCAGGCGACGGCCCTGGCCTTCGCCGGGCTCGGGGCGAGGATCCTGATGTGCGCCCGCCGCGCCGAAAGGCTCGAGAAGCTGGCCGAGACGATCGAGTACGAGCACAAGGCCGCCGTGCACTATTTCCGGCTCGACGTGCGGGACCAGCCGGCCGTCGAGAAGGCCGTCGCCGGGCTCCCGCCGGAATGGCTGGCGATCGACGTCCTGGTCAACAACGCCGGCCTGAGCCGGGGCCTGGACAAGCTCCCCCAGGGCCTCCTCGGCGACTGGGAGGAGATGATCGACACCAACGTCAAGGGGCTCCTCTACGTCAGCCGGGCCGTCCTGCCCGGGATGATCGAGCGGGGGAGGGGCCACGTCATCAACATCGGCTCGACGGCCGGACGCGACGTCTATCCCGGCGGGAACGTCTACTGCGCCACGAAATTCGCGGTCCGGGCCCTGTCGCAGGCGCTCCGGTTCGACCTCCACGGCACGCCCGTCCGGGTCAGCGAGGTCGCCCCGGGCATGGTCGAAACGGAGTTCAGCCTGGTCCGCTTCCACGGCGACGCGGAGCGGGCCGGCCAGGTCTACCGGGGCATGACGCCCCTCGGCCCCGACGACATCGCCGACGCCGTGGTCTGGTGCGCCACGCGCCCCGCCCACGTCAACGTCAACGAGATCGTCCTCATGCCCACGGCCCAGGCCTCGGCGGCGCTGGTGCACCGAAAATAAATGGAGGGACGCGGGCGTCACGTACCCCCCCTTGACGTGACAGGATGCGCGACATGAGCGACGCGAGACCCGACCGCGAGGGCCTGCTGGCCGCGTTCCGGGCCGTCCGCGACGCGCTCCTCGCCGGCGACACGGAGGCCCTGCGGGACCTCTACGCCGTGGATTTCCGGTCCCACTCCATCCGCGGCGACGTCGA
>CAZFBC010000179.1:0-5316 GCA_964517245.1 uncultured Eubacteriales bacterium
CGAGGTCTACAACCTGGCCGCCGACATGGGCGGCATGGGCTTCATCGAGCGCTACCGGGTCGAGTGCCTGCGGAGCGTCCTCATCAACACCCACATGATCGAGGCCGCGCAGCGCGCCGGCGCCGACCGCTACTTCTTCTCCTCGTCGGCCTGCGCCTACAACGTCGACCTCCAGAAGGACACGCAATCGCGGGCCCTCAAGGAGTCCGACGCCTACCCGGCCAACGCCGAGCGCGGCTACGGCTGGGAGAAGCTCTTCTCGGAGATCGTCTGCCAGGAGTACTGGGCCGAGCGCGGCCTCAAGACGGCCATCGCCCGCTTCCACAACGTCTACGGCCCCTACGGGACGTGGGACGGCGGCCGGGAGAAGGCCCCGGCGGCCCTCTGCCGCAAGGTCGTCGAGGCCGCGGGCAGCGGCGCCCGCTCGGTCGAGATCTGGGGCGACGGGACGCGGACGCGCAGCTTCATGTGGATCGGCGACTGCCTCGAGGGCATCGACATGATCATGCACTGCGACGAGCTCGTCGCGACGCCCATCAACCTGGGCTCGAGCGAGCTCGTCTCGATCAACGAGCTTCTCGCGATCGTCGAGGACATCGCCGGCTACAAGGTCGAGCGCCGCTACGACCTCACGCAGCCGATGGGCGTCGGCGGGCGCAACTCCGACAACACGATGATCCGGCGCGTCCTGGGCTGGGAGCCGTCGACGCCGCTGCGCGACGGCCTGGCCAGGACCTACGCCTGGATCGCCGAACAGGTCGCCCTTCGGAAGGCCGGCAAGAAGGTCGTCCTGTGATCGCCCGGAGGGGAACATGAGAGCGAAAGACCTCGAAGGCGTCAGGGCCGAGGCGGCGGCCATGCTCCGGAAGGCCCGGATCGCGGTCACCCCGAGCGAGATCGAGACCATGGAGATCGCCGACCTCGGCTTCGGCGACATCCGGCGCCTGGGCCTCGAGCTCATCGTCTACGAGAACAACGACCGATACTGCGCCAAGGAGCTCGTCCTCCTGCCCCGCCAGATCTGCCCGGAACACAGGCACCCGCGCGTCAACGGCCGGAACATCGGCAAGAAGGAGACCTTCCGCTGCCGCCACGGCGAAGTCTACCTCTACGTCGCCGGGGAGCGGACGCCGCGGCCGAAGGCGCGGGTGCCGCGCAAGTACAAGCCCTTCCTGAGCGTCTGGCACGAGATCGTCCTCAGGCCCGGCGACCAGTACACGCTGCCGCCGAACGCCCTGCACTGGTTCCAGGCCGGGGACGCCGGGGCCGTCCTGTCGGAGTTCTCCTCTCAGAGCACGGACGCGAACGACATCTTCACCGACCCCCGGATACGGAGGGTCGGAGCGTAGCGTTCGGGGAGACGGGGCCTCAGGGCGGATCCCTATTCCAGCGCGGCTTCGGCCATGGCCGCAACGTTGCGGGGGGGAACGTCGGGCAGGATGGCCTCGTGGCTGGGGCTGACGACGAGGTGCGGCCCGAGCAGGGACTTGACGCGGCGCACCTCGGCCTTGACCTCCGCCGGCGAGCCGTGCGGCAGGACCCGCTGCGTATCCACGCCGCCGAGGAAAGCGATCTTCCCCCCGAAATCGCGGGCCAGGGTCGCGGCGTCCATGTTCGCGGCCATGGCCTGGAGCGGGTGGAGGCAGTTGACGCCGGCCGCGACGAGCTTGGGGATGACCCGGTGGACGGAGCCGCAGGAGTGCAGGATGACCTGGAGGCCCCGGCGGCGGGCTTGGCTGGTCAGCTTCTCGAACCAGGGCAGGATGAAACGGTCGAAGAGGGCCGGCGAGATCATCAGGTCGAGCTGCGTGCCGAAGTCGTTGCCGAAGAAGAGGGCGTCGACGCGGTCGCCCGCGGCGTCGAAGAACAGCTCGTTCGCCTCGTGGTAGAAGCCGCAGACCCGGTCCGTGGCCGCCTCGACGACCTCGGGGTTGGTCCGCATCTTGACGAAATAGGCCTCCATGCCGAAGAAGTCCATGAGGTCGTGGAAGAAAGGCGTCCAGAAGCCGGAGGCGCGGTAGCGCGGACCGGCCTCGTCGAGGGCCCGCAGGGTGGCCGAGAAGTCGAGCGCGCGCGGGTCGGGCCAGTCGAAGCGGTCGAGCTCGGCCGGGTCCTCGACATCGGCGAGCGGGCCGGCCTGGCCGTGGCTGGCCTTGGCTGATTCCCAGTTCCAGTTGAAGATCCCCTTGGCCGCCTTGCTCGGGAAGGTCGTGTCGGCGAAGCTCGGCGAGATCCAGCGGAAGTCGTCACCGAGCTTGAGCCTGAGCTCCTCCTCGGTCGAGGTGCCGAAGTAGGCGTGGAGGCCGGGCCAGCTCGCGGGGTGGGGATTGCCGAGCCAGAGGCCGCAGCGCGGGGCCGGCGCGAGGGAGACGAGGCTGCGGACGACGGCACGGCTGGTCACGGTGTCTGTCATAGCGCGACGGGGATGATAGCGGCACGGTGACGGGCTGTCAACCTCCCCCCTCTCCCCCCCGACCGGGGACATGTACCCGGTACGTGTCCCCGTTCTTTCTGGTACGTGTCCCCGTTCTTTTGTATGATGAGGGCCATCGGGCGGCCCGGACTGGATCGCGGGCCGTCTTACGAGGAGGCATCATGAGCGTGCGCGTGACGAAAAGGGCGGCCGGGACGGCCTTTCTGGTGTTGGCCGGGATCGCGGTCCTCACGGGGATCGCGAAGCCCGGCGCGGCGGCGCCGGCTTCGGAAGTGACCGGGCCTCCCCCGTCGACCAAACCGGTCTTCCTGTACAAGACGACCTTCCTGCGGGCGGCGCCGGGGAAGCTTTTAGACCTCATCTCGCTCTGGAAGGAGCGGATGGCCGTCGTCGAGGCGGCCGGCGACGCGCGCCCCTTCTGGTGGCGGCACACGCAGGGCGACCAGTGGGACCTCATGCTGCTCACGCCCATGGGCGGCTACACCGAGTACTACGCCGAGAGCCGGGTCGCCCGGAGGAAGAAGGCCGCCGACGCGTCCGGCCTTCCCGAGGAGGAGTTCGCCCGGCGGCTCGACGCCTGCGCCTCGTGGAAGGAGGACGTCTACGTCCTGGGGCCGCCGCTCGCCTTCGTCGAGAAGGCCTTCGAGGGGACGGCCTACTACCACATCGAGATCTTCGTCTCGCTCCCGGGGAGACAGGCGGAGCTGTTCGAGGAGCGGGAGAGGGAGAACGTCTACGCGGTCGCGACGAAGCGGCCCTACAACATGATCTTCGTCCGCGAGTCGGGCGCGTCGTGGGACATCTACACGCTCGGCTGCTACCGCGACATCCGGCACTGGGCCGTCGGCGAGGAGGTCACGCGGGAGGAGCGGCAGGCGGCGGCACGCCGGGCCGGCTTCGGGAGCCCCGAGGAGATCGGTCCCTACATGAGGACGCTCATCGATTTCCACCGCGACACGATGGGCGTGGCCATCAAGTAGGTCAGGCTTCGCTCTCTTCGACGAGCCGGACCTCGCTCCACGTCCCGTCCCGGTCGAAGCGGAGCGTCTTGATCTCGAACGGCGCGAACACGAGGGGGACATGTACCGAAGGTACGTGTCCCCGTTCCGGGAGAGCGACCATGAGCCCGGCCTTCGTCCTCTTCCCCACGGCCTCCTGCAGGCGGACGACCAGGGCGTCGCAGTCCCAGGCGCGCTTGCAGGCCAGGAGCCGGACGGAGGACGGCTTCAACGAGAGCAACGATTCGACGGCCGGGACGTGGTCCGCGTCGTAGGGCAGATGGGGGAAGGCGACGGGAGGCGCGGCGAGGTGGTCGGCGAGACCGGGCATCATCGCCTTGACGGAGGCCGGGGCGCCGGCCGTGACGAGGAGCCGGAACTCGTGGACGCCGATGTCGGCGAACTTCCAGGCGGGGGGACATGGACCCTTGGTATGTGTCCCCGACGGCCTGCCCGACGGCCCGTCGAGGCCGAACCCCCGCTCGTGGCAGTAGGCCGAGCTCCTGAGGACGGACAGCCGCAGCTCGCCGTTCCTGAAGTCGAAGCCGTGCTGGCCGCTCGAGGCGATGCCGAGCGCCAGCGGTTGTCCCTTCGAAAGCCCTTCCACGACGAGCCAGCGGCCGTGGACGTGCTCCTGGCCGTCGGCCGGGCGCCGGATCGCGCCGCCCGGGACTTCGCAGAGGACCGACGCCTCGGCCAGGGCCGTCGGCACGCGGAGCTTGAGCCGCCGACGCTCCTCGTTCCAGGTGACGCGGAACCGGACCTCGATCACGGGCCACGACGGATAGGCCGCGGCGTCCGTCACGACGTGGCTCGCGCCGAAAGCCCGGACCGAGCGCGTGACCGTCCGGACCGGCCCCCGCTCGACGACGGCCGGGCGGCCCGAAGGCCGGAACCGCCCGACGGTCTTGCGATAGCTCCCGCGGCCGGTCCCCCAGGAATCGGCCGTGTCCTCGACGACGAGCGGCTCGAAGAGCGGCCCGTCGGGATAGCGCGCGAAGGCGGCCAGCGCGGCGATGAGCCCCGCCTTCGGGTCGGGCCGGCGGGCGGGAACCGGGGGGACCGGGGGAACATGTTCCTCGGGTACGTGTCCCCGTTCGTCCGGCGCGTATCCCCTCTCTTCGACCGCCTCGAGGCGGTACCGCGCCACCCCGACGCCGGGGAGGTCGTCGACGAAGACGATGCGCCGGCGCCAGTTGTTGAACGGCAGGAGCGGCTCGGGCTGCTCCTCCTGGCAGACGACCTCGCGGCCGTCGGCCCGGAAGAGCCGCATCCGCCAACGGCCCTTCCAGAACGGCCGGTGGTCGGCCATGCACTCGAGCTCGACCGGGGCGCGGCGGAGCGACGGGTTGGCGTTGAACACCGTGACCGGGAGAGGCGGCGAGTTCCGGCTGCCGCGGTTGAGCGAGGCGCACGCCTGGAGGGTGAGCAGGCGGGCGACGTCCCCGGCCCGGCCGTAGTGGTCGAGGGCGTCCCGCTCGGCCGGCTCGACGCAGGTGCCCGTGAGGATGTCGTGGAAATCGTTGAAAAGATGGAGCCTCCAGGCCCGGCGGAGCTCCGGCTCGGAGAACCGCCCGCCCGCGAGCCACAGGGACGCGGCCGCGGCGGCCTCGGACCGGACGAGAAGCCCGAGGCTCGAGACCGCGCGCCGCTTGAGGCGCGAGAGCGAGGTGTAGCAGCCCGTGAACGAGCGCTGGAGGTCGCCGTCGTGGACGGGCGCGGCGGCCGCGGCCTCCTTCACGGCCTCGAAGAACCGGTCGGGCGTGCTGTGGACGACCCGGACCCGCCTCTCGCGGGCGATGAAAGCGTCGATCGCCTCGAGGTCGCGCCGCGTCGCCCCGCCGCCGTGGTTGCCGAGGCCCCAGAAGACGGGGACATCGCGGC
>CAZFBC010000180.1:0-5298 GCA_964517245.1 uncultured Eubacteriales bacterium
CTGGGCCAGTATGGTCGTCGGCCCCTCCGGCCCGAAATTGCCGAGGTAGAGGACGAGGGCGTTGACGTTTTTGGCCCGCAGCTCGTCGAGGGCCCGCAGGGCGTCCTTCTCGCTCTCGACGACGGTCGGGACGCGGGTGACCGCGACGCCGGCCTTGCGGCAGGCCTCGGCGACGCGGAGCGAGCGCTTGCGCGAGAGTTCGACGGGGAAGCAGTCGCGGCTGACGGCGACGAGGCCGAGGCGCACCTTGGGGACGTTAATCATGGCCTTTCTCCTTTTTCTGCCCGTAGGTGGCGTCGGGCCCGTGCTTGCGGAGGTGGTGCTTCTCGAGGATGTGCCGCTCGAGGGGCGCGAGGCGGGGCTCGAGGACGAGCGAGCCCAGGGCCATCTTGGCCACCTGCTCGAGGACGAGGGCCGTCTCGGCCGCCTCGACCGGCGTCCGGCCCCAGGTGAACGGCCCGTGCCCGGCGACGAGGACGGCGGAGACCGCCTGCGGGTCGAGCCCGGCGAAGCGCTCGACGATGGCCCGGCCGGTGTTCCGGGCGTAGTCCGCGGCGACCTCGGCCTCGACGAGGAGCCGGGTCAGGGGTACGGGGCCGTGGAACAGGTCGGCGTGGGTCGTCCCGAAGCAGGGGATCTCCCGTCGCGCCTGGGCGAACATCGTGGCGAACTCGCTGTGGGCGTGGGCGACGCCGCCGATCCCGGGGAAGGCCTTGTAGAGCTCGCAGTGGGTCGCGGTGTCCGAGGACGGGCTGAGCCAGCCCTCGACGACCTGGCCCTCGAGATCGACGAGGACGATGTCCTCGGCCTTGAGATTGTCGTAGGGGACGCCGCTCGGCTTGATGGCGACGATCCCCCGCCGCCGGTCGATGCCGCTGACGTTGCCGAAGGTCAGGATGACCAGCCCCGACCTCGTCAGCGCGAGGTTGGCCTTGAAGACGGCTTCCTTGAGTTCGCTCAGCATGGCTTGCGGCTCCTTTGGCGGTCCCGGAGGTTCAGGAGGTCCTTCATGACGCGGTGGAGGTTGCCGGTCCAGGCCGCGGTGCCGAAGGCGTCGTGGAGCTCGCGGTAGAGGCCGTAGAGCTCGAGGTAGATCCTGTGGTTCGCGGCGTTCGGCTTGTGGGCGGTCTTCCTGACGCCGCCCATGGCGGCCTGGGCTTCGGCGAAGGAGGCGTGGCCGCCGTTCCTGGGCCCGGCCGCGACGGCCCCGGCCATGGCCGCGCCCAGGGCGCAGGTCTGGGCCGAGCGGGCGACCTTCATCTCGAGGCCGGTGACGTCGGCGTAGATCCGCATGACGAGCGGGTTCTTCTCGGCGATGCCGCCGCAGTTGACGACCTCGTCGATCCTGACGCCGTACTCCTCGAAGCGCCGGATGATGGTCAGGGCGCCGAAGGCCGTGGCCTCGATGAGGGCCCGGTAGATCTCCTCGGGCCTCGTGTGCAGGGTCAGCCCGACGAGGAGGCCGGTCAGGCGCTGGTCGACGAGGACGGTCCGGTTGCCGTTGTGCCAGTCGAGGGCGAGGAGCCCGGACTCGCCGGGCCCGAGGGCGGCGGCCTTGCGGGTCAGGGCGGCGTGGGAGCCCTTCTTCGGGCCGCCGGGCTCGATCGTGTTGACGAACCAGTTGAAGATGTCGCCGACCGCGGACTGCCCGGCCTCGAGCCCGAGGCAGCCCGGCAGGACCGAGCCGTCGACGATGCCGCAGAGACCGGGCACGTCGGGGAGCCTCTTCGAGGACGGCCAGACGCAGATGTCGCAGGTGCTCGTGCCGACGATCTTGACGAAGCGGCCGGGCCGGACGCCGGAGCCGACGCCGCCGAGGTGGGCGTCGAAGGCGCCGACGGCGACGGCGATCCCGGGGCGGAGGCCGAGCTTCGCGGCCCACTCTTTCGTCAGGCCGCCGGCGGCGACGTCGGAGGTCCAGGTCTTCCGGTAGAGGCGGTCGCGGAGCTCGCCGAGGCGCGGGTCGAGCCCGGCCAGGAAGGCCTTGGCCGGGAGGCCGCCCCAGCGGTCATTGAACATGGCCTTGTGGCCGGCGGCGCAGCGGCTCCGCTTCAGCCGCAGGGGGTCCGTCGCGCCGGTCAGGACGCCCGGGATGTAGTCGGCGCACTCGACCCAGGAGTAGGCGGCCGAGGCGACCTTGGGGTCGGTCCGCAGGCAGTGGAGGATCTTGCTCCAGAACCATTCGGAGGAATAGGTGCCGCCGCACTTGGCCAGGTATTCGGGGTGTTCGGCGGCGGCCCGGGCGGTGATCTCCGCGGCCTCGGCGTGGGCGGTGTGGTCTTTCCAGAGCCAGGCCTGGGCGTCGAGGTTGCGGCGGAATTCCTTGGTGAAGGCCAGCGGCCTGCCGGCCCTGTCGACGGGCAGGGGCGTCGAGCCGGTCGTGTCGACGCCGACGCCGACGACGGACCCCGGGTCGAAGCCCCTGACCTTCTTTCTCGCCTCGGCCAGGGCCGCGGGCGCGGCCTTCTCGATGCCGAGGATCCAGTCGGCCGGGCTCTGCCGGGCCAGGTTCGGGTCCCTGGGGTCGAGGAGGATGCCCGCCTCTCCGCTCGGATAGGCGAAGATCGCCGTGCCGACCTCGGCGCCGTTCCGGACGTCGACGACGAGGGCCCGGACGGAGCTGGTGCCGAAGTCGAGCCCGAGGGCGTATTTGACGTTCTTCATGGCCGCGAACCTCTCGTTTATTATACTCAGAAATCCGGGACGCAATACTATTAAATCGGGGACACAAGACCTGTTCCCCGATCAGCGCTGTGACGTCGTGAGGAAGCCGGGTTCACGCGGCTGGAGTCGACACGACGGAAAGTGGTAGGATGTCTTTCGGGAAATCCGGAAAAGAGCATTGTGTCCCCGATCGAGGAGGCCGCCGATGACCAAAGCGAGCTGGAAGGGAATTCTCATACCGACGCTTCTCGCGATCATCCCCTTGGCCTGCGCCAAGACCCCCAGGGCCGACTACCCGGCCGCGCCCGTGCCCTTCACGGACGTCCGGCTCACGGACGCCTTCTGGGCCCCGCGCCTGGAGGTCAACCGGGCCGTGACCATCCCCCACAATTTCAAGCTGGCCGAGGAGAGCGACCGGGTCAGGAACTTCGAGCTGGCCGCCGAGGCGCTCGGCGGGGCCGAGGGCCTCGAGTTCTGCACCGCCTACCCCTTCGACGACTCCGACGTCTTCAAGGTCATCGAGGCGGCCTCCTACGCCCTCTCGACGCGCCCCGACCCGGACATGGAGCGGCACATCGACGGGCTGGTCGCCAAGATCGCCGCCGCCCAGGAGCCCGACGGATACCTCTACACCTCGCGGACGATCGGCGGCCCGCCCCCCCGGGGCTGGCTGGGCCGGGGCCGCTTCGAGTACCTCTTCATGAGCCACGAGCTCTACAACCTCGGCCATCTCTACGAGGCGGCGGCGGCCCACTTCGAGGCGACCGGCAAGCGCAACCTCCTGGGGATCGCCGTCAAGAGCGCCGACCTCGTCGTCAGGGAGTTCGGCCCCGGCAAGCGGACCAACCCGCCCGGCCACCAGGAGATCGAGATCGGGCTGGTCAAGCTCTACCGCGTCACCGGTCAGAGGAAGTACCTCGACCTGGCCGACTGGTTCATCGCCGCCCGCGGCCGGACCGAGGGCCGCGTCCCCTACGAGCGGGAAGGCGAGACGAGGCTCCTCTACGGCGAGTACGCCCAGGACGACAAGCCCTTCGTCGAGCAGGCGACGGCCGTCGGGCACGCCGTCCGGGCCGGCTACTTCGACGCCGCGGCCGCCGACGTCGCCGCCCTGACCGGCAACCGGGACTACCTCGCCGCCCTCGGCCGGCTCTGGGCCGACGTCGTCGGGACCAAGCTCTACGTCACCGGCGGCATCGGCGCGGCCGGGGCCTGGGAAGGCTACGGGCCGGCCTACCGCCTGCCGAACGTCAGCGCCTACGCCGAGACCTGCGCCAACATCGCCACCTTCCTCTGGAACTCGCGCATGCTCCGGCTCGAGCTCGACGCCAAGTACGCCGACGTCATGGAGCGCATCCTCTACAACAGCGTCCTCTCCGGCGTCTCGCTCTCGGGCGACCGGTTCTTCTACCCGAACCCCCTGGCCTCCTTCGGCCAGCACGAGCGCACGCCCTGGTTCACCTGCGCCTGCTGCCCGCCGAACGTCGCCCGGGTCCTGGCCTCCGTGCCGGGCTACTTCTACGCCGCCTCCGACGACGAGGTCTACGTCAATCTCTTCGCCCAGGGGACTGCCAGGCTCCGGGCGGGCGGCACCGAGGTCGAGATCGCCCAGACGACCGAATACCCCTGGAAGGGCGACGTCAGGATCGAGATCGAGCCGCGCAAGCCGGCCGCGTTCACCCTGGCCGTCCGCATCCCCGGCTGGGCGCTGAACCGTCCCGTGCCCTCGGACCTCTACGCCTACCCCGAGCCCGCCGCGGGCTCCCCGACGCTCGCCGTCAACGGCGAGGCCGTCGCGGTCGCGCCGGAGAAGGGCTACGCCCTCGTCAAGCGGGAGTGGCGCTCCGGGGACGTCGTCGAGCTCACCCTGCCCATGCCGCCCCGCCGCGTCGTCGCCCACGAGGCCGTCGCGGAGGACCTCGGCCGCGTCGCCGTCGAGCGCGGCCCGCTCGTCTACTGCGCCGAGGGACCGGACAACGACGGCCGGGTCTCGAACCTCGTCCTGGCCGACGGCGCGCCCCTGGCCGTCGAGACGCGGCCCGACCTGCTCGGCGGCGTCGCCGTCATCACGGGCGAAGCCGAGGCCCTGAGCGAGAAGGCCGGGAAGGTCGTCGCGGAGAAGAAGCCGCTCGTCCTCATCCCATATTACGCCTGGGCCAACCGGGGCCGGGGCGAAATGGCGGTCTGGCTGGCCCGGGACCCGGCCAAGGCCCGCGTCGCGCGCGAGCCCGGGCTCTCGGCCAAGGCCAAGGTCGCGGCCTCCGAAAAAGCCGTCAATCCCGAGGCGGCCAAGGACCAGTTCGAGCCCGACGCCTCCGACGACGAGGCCGGCTACATGCACTGGTGGCCGAAGAAGGGGACGACGGAGTGGATCGATTACGCCTTCGACGCCCCGGTCCGCGTCTCCGAGGCCTCGGTCTACTGGTACGACGACACGGGCGGCGGCGGGTGCCGGGTGCCCGCCTCGTGGCGCGTCCTTTACAAGTCCGGCGACGCCTGGCTCCCGGTCGAGGCCGCCGGCGCGTACGGCACGGCCAGGGACGCCTGGAACACGGTCGCCTTCGCGCCCGTCCGGACGACGGCCCTCCGCCTCGAGGTCCGGCTGCAGGCGGACTGGTCGGCCGGCGTCCACGA
>CAZFBC010000181.1:0-5280 GCA_964517245.1 uncultured Eubacteriales bacterium
CACGCCGAGCGAGTTGTTTTGTCGCCGAGGCCGGTGAACGGACCGGCGTGAAGAATCACCGCAGCGAGCGACGACGATCCCCGAGGCCACAAGGGGGGGGGCCTCGAGGGCCGGGATCAGTCCGGGACGGTCAGAAGGGCGACGGCGTAGCAGGCGATGGCCCGCTTCTCGCCGACCGGCCCGAGCCCCTCGTTCGTCTTGGCCTTGATGCCGAGCGCCGCCTCCGGGATGCCGAGCACGGGCGCCAGGGCCGCCTTCATGGCCGGGACGTGGGGGGCCATCTTCGGCTCCTCGGCCACGACGACCGTGTCGACGTTGACGATCTCCGCGCCCCGGGCCCGGACGAGCCCGACGACGGCCGCGAGGAGCCCGACGCTCCGGGCGCCCTCGTACCGCGGGTCGGTGTCGGGGAAGTGGGTGCCGATGTCGCCCTCGCCGAGGGCCCCGAGCAGGGCGTCGGCGACGGCGTGGACGAGGGCGTCCCCGTCGGAGTGCCCGAGGAGCCCCGCGGGGAAGGGGATCGGGGCCCCGCCGAGGACGAGCGGCCGCCCGGCCTCCAGCCTGTGGATGTCGTAGCCGAAGCCGATCTTATGCATCGAGGAGCGCCTCCGCGATCGCGATGTCGACGGGGGTCGTGATCTTGATGTTCCGCGGATCGCCCGGGACCGCGGTCACCGGGATCCCGGCCCGCTCGGCCAGGGAGGCCTCGTCGGTCCCGTAGAACCGGTCCCGCCGGGCCGCTTCGAGGGCCTTCTCGAGGACGTCGAACCGGAACCCCTGGGGCGTCTGGGCCCGGGCCAGGAACGTCCGGTCGACCGTTCCGGCGATCTTACCCTCGCGGACGTCCTTGACCGTGTCCTCCAGGGGGAGGACCGGGACGGCCGCCCCGTCGGCCCGGGCCGCCTCGATGACCCGGCCGATGAGCTCCGCGCTGACCAGGGGCCGGGCCCCGTCGTGGACCAGGACCACCTCGGGCGCCCCGGCGCCGAGCAGGCGGAAGCCCTGCCAGACCGAGTCCTGGCGCCGCTCGCCGCCGCGGACGATGTCGACGATCTTCGGGTAGCGGAGGCGGTAGTGTTTCAGGTCCTGCTCGTCGGGGAGGACGAGCACGATCGCGTCCACCCCGGGGTGGGCCTCGAAGGTCTCCAGGGTCCACTCGAGGACCGGCTTGGCCCTCAGGTAGGCGAACTGCTTCTTCTCGCCGAAGCGCTTGCCGGCCCCGGCCGCGACGACGATGACCGAGGTCCGGGTCATGGCGCCTCCCCGTTGTAGCGGCCGAAGATCATCTTCCCGACCGTCGTCTGGAGGACGGACGTGACGGTGATGTCGACCGTCTCGCCGATCTTCCGCCGCGTGTTGTCGACGACGACCATGGTCCCGTCGTCGAGGTAGCCGACGCCCTGGTCCTTCTCCTTGCCTTCCTTGAGGATGAACACGCTCATGGACTCCCCGGGCAGGGCGACCGGGCGCATCGAGTTGACGAGCTCGTTGATGTTGAGGACCTTGACGCCCTGGATCCGGGCGACCTTGTTCAGGTTGAAGTCGTTGGTGACGATCTTGCCGTCCATCGCCTTGGCGCACTCGATGAGTTTGGAGTCGACGTCCCGGACGTCGGGGAAATCCATGTCCGAGAGGACGAGGTCGACCTGGGAGGACTTCTGGAGATGGTCGAGGACGTCGAGGCCGCGGCGGCCCCTCTGGCGCTTCAGCCCGTCCGGGGAATCGGCCACGAGCTGGAGCTCCTTGAGGACGAACTGGGGGACGACGAGCGCGCCCTCGATGAAGCCGGTGTCGCAGAGGTCGGCGATGCGGCCGTCGATGATGACGCTGGTGTCGAGGACCTTGAAGCTGCGCCCGGCCCGCTTCTCCTTGAACAGGCTGACGAGGTGGGCCGGGTCGAGCCACTCCGGCTTCTTCGCCCCGATGAGGAGGCCGATGTAGGGCATGATGACCAGGAAGAAGATGCGGATGAAGGAGGCCATCTCCTCCGTCCGGACGATGGACTGGTAGATCCCCCCGAGCATCCAGCCGAGGAGGAGGCCGGCGATGAGGCCCGACCCGGCGCTCCAGAGGGTCCGGAAGGGGACCCGGCGGATGCGCGTCTCCAGGACCATCATCAGGGCGCCCAGGCCGAAGGCCGTGACGGCCCCGGCGGGCCCGTTCAGCTTGAACGGCGGATAGAAATAGCCGCCGACCGTGATCAGGCCGATGACGAACAGCCGGAAGAGCCAGATGCCCATCTGTTCGCTCCTTCCCTCCCAGACGTCAGAATACGCGCTGCAGGGCCTCGCGGACGGTCTTCACGCCCCAGCACTCGATCCCCGGCAGGTCCTTCCGGTCCAGCGCGGCGAGGTTCCCGGCCGGCAGGAGAACGGTCCCGAAACCCAGGGCCTGGGCCTCCTTGATCCGGACGAGCGGCTGGCTGACGGAACGGATCTCGCCGGAGAGGCCGACCTCGCCGAAGAAGACCATGTCCTGGGGCAGAGGCACGTTCTTGAGGGACGAGACGACGGCCATGACGACGCCGAGGTCGGCCGCGGGCTCGTCGATCGACATCCCCCCGGCCACGTTGAGGTAGATGTCCTCGCCGGCGAAGCTGTAGCCGGCCTTCTTCTCGACCAGGGCGAGGAGCATGGCCGTCCGGAAGTGGTCGAGGCCGATGGTCATCCGCCGGGGGTTGCCGGCGAAGAGCGTCGAGGAGACCAGGGCCTGGACCTCGGCGAGGAGCGGCCGGGTGCCCTTGACCGTGCAGACGACGGCGCTGCCGGCCTCCTCTCGGGGCCGTTCGCGGAGGAAGAACGCCGACGGGTTGGGGATGGGCTGGAGGCCGGCGGCCGTCATCTCGAAGACGGCCAGCTCCGAGACGGGCCCGAAGCGGTTCTTCATGGCCCGGAGGACGCGGTGGCTGTGGTCCCGCTCCCCCTCGAAGAGGAGGACGACGTCGACGACGTGCTCGAGCGACTTCGGGCCGGCCAGCGTCCCGTCCTTGGTGATGTGACCGACGAGGAAGGTCGGGACCTGGCGGGCCTTGGCGAAGCGGAAGAGCTGGTTGGCCGCCTCGCGGACCTGGCTGATCGTCCCCGGCCCGGACGTCATCCTGGCCGAGAAGACGGTCTGGATCGAGTCGACGACCAGGATCCCGGGCGCGAGGCGCTCGGCCTGGGCCAGGATGCGCTCGAGGTTGGTCTCGGCGAGCAGGTACAGCTGCCCGTCTCCGACGCCCAGCCGGTCCCCGCGGAGCTTGATCTGCTCCAGGGATTCCTCGCCCGAGACGTAGAGCACCGAGGCGCCCCCGGCGGCCATGTCCCGGGCCACCTGGAGCAGGAGCGTCGACTTGCCGATGCCCGGCTCGCCGCCGACGAGCACCATGGAGCCGGAGACGAGGCCGCCGCCGAGGACCTTGTTGAAGTCCTCGATGCCGACGGCGATCCTCTGGCGCGGCAGGTCCTCGACGTCCTTGTAGAGGACGGGCTCGGCGGGCGCGTAGGAGACGACGCCGGCCGGCGTCGCGTCCTCGATCTCCTCGACGAGCGTGTTCCACTCGCCGCAGGCGCTGCAGCGGCCCATCCACTTCGGATACCGGGAGCCGCAGCCCTGGCAGATGAAGACCGACTTGTCCTTCATCGCCGGGCCACGCTCAATACTCCGGGGCGAACTGTTCCATGTCGGCGAAGCGGGCGTATTCGCGGATGAAGGCCAGCTGGAGGTTGCCGATCGGGCCGTTCCTCTGCTTGGCGATGCTGACCTCGGCGACGCCCTTGAGCGTCTCGTCGTCGGGGTGGTAGAACTCGGGCCGGTAGATGAAGATGACGACGTCGGCGTCCTGCTCGATGGCGCCCGACTCGCGGAGGTCGGAGAGCATGGGCTTGGGCTCGCGCCGCCCCTTCTCCGGGGCCCGGCTGAGCTGGGAGATGCCGACGACGGGGATGCGCAGCTCCTTGGCCAGCTCCTTGAGGGACCGCGAGATGAAGGACATCTCCTGGTTGCGGTTCTCGAACCGGCCGCCCGTCCGCATGAGCTGGATGTAGTCGACGAAGACGATGTCGAGCCGCTGCTCCATCTTCAGCCGGCGGCACTTGGCCTTCATCTCCATGACCGTCAGGGCCGGGGACTCGTCGATGAAGATGCGGGCCCGGGAGAGGGCCTCCCCGGCCAGCTTGAGCTTCTCGAAGTCGCGGTCGCTGATGAACCCCGTCCGGGCCCGCTTGATGTCGATCTGGGCCTCGGCGCAGAGGAGCCGCATGACGATCTGCTCCTCGGCCATCTCCATGGAGAAGAACCCGACGGCCTTGTCCGTCTTGAGCCCGACGTGGTGGGAGATGTTCAGGGCCAGGGCGGTCTTGCCCATGGAGGGCCGGGCCGCCAGGATGACGAGCTCCGCCGGGTGGAAGCCCGCGGTCAGGCCGTCGAGGTAGCGGAACCCCGAGGGGACCCCGGTGACGGCCTCCTTGCGCTCGGCCAGGACGCGGATCATCTCCAGGGTCGGCCCGGTCAGGACGTGCATGGGCCGGAAGCCGGGCTTGATGCGCTGCTCGGCGACCTCGATGATGGCCGCCTGGGCCGCGTTGAGCAGCTCGTCGGCGTCCTCCTTCTGCTCGTAGCTCTCCTGGATGATCCGGGTGGAGGACAGGATCAGCCGGCGGAGGAGCGCCTTCTCCTTGATGATCTGGGCGTAGTACTCGACGTTGAGGTTGCGCGGGACGCCGTCGAGGAGCGACGACAGGTAGGAGGCCCCGCCGACCTCCTCGAGGAGGCCGGCCCGCTGGAGGTCCTCGGACAGGGTCAGGAGGTCCACCGCGAGGCCCTTGTCGACCAGGGCGACGATGCGCTCGAGGATCTTCCGGTGGGCGTCCTTGTAGATGTCCTCCGGGGAGAGCGTCGACAGGACGACGTTGAGGCTCGCGTTCTGGACGAGGATGCCCCCCAGGACCGTCCGTTCGGCCTCGAGGCTGTGCGGCGGCGTCTTCTTCAGGAACATCAGGTCGAGTTCCATAGCCACCTCGATCCGGCCGGGACGGGCCCCGGGACGCTCAGGACTTGCCGGCCGTCTTGTCTTCCTCCGCCCCGGCGGCCGGGACGGCTTCCGCGCCCTCGGCCTCCTCGCGGGCCACGACGATCCTGACCTCGGCGCGGTCCTCGGCGCTGACCTTGACCGGGACCGCAAAGTGGCCCAGCCGCTTGACCGGCTCGTCGAGCAGGATCTTCTTCTTGTCGATGTCGTACCCCAGACCGTCGAGTGCTTCCTTGACGTCGGCGGCCGAGACCGAGCCGAAGATGACG
>CAZFBC010000182.1:0-707 GCA_964517245.1 uncultured Eubacteriales bacterium
AGATGTCCTCCCTCAACGAGGAGACCGGCGAGTACAACCCGATCTTCATGATGGCGGACTCCGGGGCCCGCGGCTCGCGCGAGCAGGTTCGTCAGCTCGCCGGCATGCGCGGCCTCATGGCCAAGCCATCCGGCGAGATCATGGAGACCCCCATCACCGCGAACTTCCGAGAGGGCCTGAACGTCCTCCAGTACTTCATCTCGACCCACGGCGCCCGCAAGGGCCTGGCCGACACGGCCCTCAAGACGGCCAACTCGGGCTACCTGACCCGCAAGCTCGTGGACGTCTGCCAGGAGGTCATCGTCGACGAGCACGACTGCGGCACGCTCAAGGGCATCGTCGTCTCGGCCATCGTCGAGAACGGCGAGATCATCGAGCCGTTCATCGACCGCGTCGTCGGCCGGGTGGCCCTCGAGCGGGTCCTCAACCCCGACACCGGCGAGACCATCGTCGACATGAACGAGGAGATCACCGAGAAGGTCGCCCAGGAGTTCCAGAACCTGGGCATCGAGCGGGTCAAGATCCGCTCGGTCCTCGCCTGCGAGGCCAAGAGGGGCATCTGTCAGCTCTGCTACGGTCGCTCGCCGGCCTCCGGCCGGATGGTCGAGCTCGGCGAGGCCGTGGGCATCGTCGCGGCCCAGTCGATCGGCGAGCCGGGCACCCAGCTGACGATGCGCACCTTCCACGTCGGCGGCATCGCCATGGGC
>CAZFBC010000182.1:717-5280 GCA_964517245.1 uncultured Eubacteriales bacterium
CTCGAGGCCAAGAACGAGGGCGTCCTCAAGTTCAACAACCTCAAGTCGGTCGAGAACAAGGACGGCACGCTCGTCGTCGTCAACCGGAGCGCCAACATCGCCGTCCTCGACCACCGCGGCCGCGAGATCGAGCACTACCAGGTGCCCTACGGGGCCAAGGTCCTGGTCCGGGAAGGCGAGACCGTCAAGGCCCGCCAGGCCTTCGCCGAGTGGGACGCCTACAACACGTTCATCCTGACCGAGGAGACCGGCACCGTCCGGTTCCGCGACGCCGTCCTCGGCGTCAGCATGGAGGAGGTCCGGGACGAGTTCACCGGCCTCATCAAGCAGGTCATCATCGACCCCAAGGACGAGAAGCTCCAGCCCCAGGCCGAGATCCTCGACCCCAAGAAGACCGACGACAAGGGCCGCCCCGTCGTCATGCGGAAGTACTTCCTGCCCTCGGGGGCCAACCTCGAGATCAAGGACGGGGAGAAGGTCTTCGCCGGCGACGTCCTGGCCAAGATCCCCCGCGAGGCGGCCCGCACCAAGGACATCACGGGCGGCCTGCCCCGGGCCGAGGAGCTGTTCGAGGCCCGCCGGCCCAAGCTGCCGGCCGTCATCTCCGAGATCGACGGGACCGTCCAGATCGGCGGCCTCCTCCGCGGCTACCGGAAGATCATGGTCAAGAACGACCGCGGCGGGGAGAAGGAGTACCTCATCCCCAAGAGCGCCCACCTCAGCGTCTCCGACGGGGAGCGCATCCGGGCCGGCGACGCCCTGATGGACGGGCCGGTCAACCCCCACGACATCCTCAAGGTCCTCGGGGAGAAGGAGCTGGCCGAATACCTCCTCAAGGAGGTCCAGGCGGTCTACCGGCTCCAGGGCGTGGCGATCAACGACAAGCACATCGAGACCATCATCCGGATGATGCTCCGCTGGGTCAAGGTCGAGGAGGTCGGGGACACGGAGTTCCTCGTCGACGAGCAGGTCGACAAGTTCGTCTTCCAGGCGGAGAACGAGAAGGTCATGGGGAAGAAGGGCAAGCCGGCCAAGGCCCGGCCGCTGCTCCTGGGCATCACCAAGAGCGCCCTGAGCACGGACAGCTTCATCTCGGCCGCCTCCTTCCAGGAGACCACCCGGGTCCTGACCGAGGCCAGCCTGTACGGCAAGGTGGACTATCTCCGGCGGCTGAAGGAGAACATCATCATGGGCCGGCTCATCCCCGCGGGGACGGGCTACAAGCACTACCGGAACGTCGAGCTGAAGGAGGACATGCCGCCGCTCCTTCCCGAGCAGGAGGAGGAGATCCTCCCGGAGACCTGAGCCCGCGGGGGCTGCCGGAAGGATGCCAAATTCCTTGACAGAGGGGCCGAATTTTGTTATTATCCGTCCATTCGTCTCGGGTTATCCCCCTGGGGATGAATAAAAGCTACATTCGGAATTCATTGTAGAGGAGTATTTGTCATTGCCGACCGTCAACCAGCTCGTCAGAAAAGGCAGGACGCCCAAGAAATATAAGAGCAAGTCCCCGGCGCTCGAATCCTGCCCCCAGAAGAGGGGAGTCTGCACCCGGGTGTTCACGACCACGCCCAAGAAGCCGAACTCGGCCATGCGCAAGGTCGCCAGGGTCCGGCTGACCAACAACATCGAGGTCACGGGCTACATCCCGGGCGTCGGCCACAATCTCCAGGAGCACTCGATCGTCATGATCCGGGGCGGGCGCGTCAAGGACCTGCCCGGCGTCCGGTACCACATCGTCCGCGGCCATCTCGACGCCGAGGGCGTGCAGAACCGCTTCAAGGCCAGGTCCCGCTACGGGGCCAAGAAGCCCAAAGAGAAGCGGGCGGCGGCCTAGCGAGGAGCACTCTCATGCCGAGACGCGGGATCATCAAGAAGCGCAAGGCTCCGGCCGACTCGCTCTACGGGAGCACGCTGGTCGCCCGGTTCATCAACCTGTTCCTCCGCAAGGGGAAGAAGACGACCGCCGAGAGGGTCGTCTACGGCACCATGGACCTCCTCAAGGCCAAGACCAAGGAGGACCCGCTCAAGGTGCTGGAGAAGGCCCTGGAGAACGTCCGCCCCTTCCTCGAGACGAAGTCGCGGCGGGTCGGCGGGGCGAACTACCAGGTCCCCATCGAGGTGACCCCGGGGCGGTCCTACTCCCTGGGGTTCCGCTGGCTGGTCAAGTACGCCAAGGAGCGCGGCGGCAAGAGCATGCAGGAGAAGCTCTCGGCCGAGATCATCGACGCCATCAACAACCGCGGCGGCGCGGTCAAGAAGCGCGAGGACACGCACAAGATGGCGGAGGCCAACAGGGCCTTCGCCCATTATAAATGGTAGTCTCAGAGGAAAGAGCTCAGTCTGTGGTCCGGAACGATATGGAGCGAAGGATTCATGCGGTCATACCCGATCGAGAGAGTCCGAAACATCGGTATCATGGCCCATATCGACGCCGGCAAGACGACCACGACGGAGCGGATGCTTTTCTATACGGGTATGACCTACAAGATGGGCGAGGTGGACGACGGAACGGCCGTGATGGACTGGATGCCGCAGGAACAGGAGCGCGGCATCACCATCACCTCGGCCGCGACGACGTGCGCCTGGCGTGACCACCGTATCAATATCATCGATACGCCGGGTCACGTGGATTTTACCGCGGAGGTCGAGCGCTCCTTACGAGTCCTCGACGGCGCGATAGCCATACTGTGTGGAGTTGGCGGCGTCGAACCGCAGTCCGAGACAGTGTGGCGCCAGGCCGACAAGTACCGGGTCCCGCGGATCGTGTTCATCAACAAGATGGACAGGGTCGGGGCCGACCCGGAACGGGCGATCCTCCAGTTGAGGACGCGGGTGGCGGCCAAGCCTCTGCCGATCCAGATTCCCCTGGGACGGGAAGACGGATTCCGCGGTGTCGTCGACCTCATCGACCGCAAGGTGTACGACTGGGGTCAGGCGATCCTCGGGACGGAGTATGCCGTCGGCGAGGTCGCGGAGGAGAACCGCGAGGAAGTCGAAAAGAAGCGACAGGACATGCTTGAAATGCTGAGCGAACACGACGACGCCCTGATGCAGAAGTACCTCGACGGCGTCGAGGTCTCGGCCGGGGAGCTGCGGAGCGCCGTCCGCCGGGCGACCCTGGCCCTGGAGGTCGTCCCCGTTCTCTACGGGGCCTCCTTCCGCAACAAGGGCGTCCACCCGCTCCTCGACGCCGTCGTCGACTACCTGCCGTCGCCGGCCGACATCCGCCCGGTCGTCGGACGCCACCCCCGGACGGGGGCCGAGGAGGCCCGGCCGGCCTCCGACGAGGCGCCGTTCTCCGCCCTCGTCTTCAAGATCGCCAATGACCCCTTCCTCGGCAGCCTGGCCTACTTCCGGGTCTACTCCGGCAAGGCCAAGGTCGGCCAGTCCGTGTACAACTCGGCCAAGGACGAGGAGGAGAAGCTCTCCCGCCTGCTCGAGATGCACGCCAACAAGCGCCGGGAGGTCAAGGAGATCTACGCGGGCGACATCGCGGCCATGGGCTCGATGAAGACCATCTCGACGGGCGACACGCTCTGCCTCAAGAGCCACCCCATCGTCCTCGAGTCCATCCGCTTCCCCGAGCCGGTCATCGCGGCCACCATCGAGCCCAAGACCAAGGCCGACCACGCCAAGCTGGCCGCGACGCTGGCCAAGCTCGTCCGCGAGGACCCCACCCTCAAGGTCGCCCAGGACCCCATGACGGGACAGACGCTGCTTCGGGCGATGGGGGAGCTGCACCTCGAGATCGTCATGGACCGCATGGAGCGCGAGTTCGGCGTCCGGGCCAACCTGGGCAAGCCCCAGGTCGCCTACAAGGAGACCATCCAAGCCGCGGCCGAAGGGGAGGGCCGGTACGTCCGCCAGGCCGGGGGCAAGGGCCTCTACGGCCACTGCGTCCTGCGCCTCGAGCCCCTCGGGCGCGGCCGCGGCTTCGAGTTCGTCGACGCCGCCCGGGGCGACGCCGTCCCCCGGGAGTTCATCGGCGACGTCGAGAACGGCGTGCGCGAGGCCCTGGAGGCGGGGCTCGTGGCCGGCTACCCGGTCACGGACCTGCGGGCGACGCTCGTCGGCGGCTCGACCCACGACGTCGACGCGACGCCCGTCGCCTACAAGATCGCGGCCTCCCTGGCCTTCCGGGACGCCGCCAGGAAGGCCGGCCCGGCGCTCCTCGAGCCGATGATGAAGCTCGAGATCGTCGCCCCGGACGAATACCTCGGCGACGTCGTCGGCGACATCAACGCCCGGCGCGGGAAGGTCGAGGGCATGGAGATGCGCAGCGGTTCCCGGGTCGTCACCATCCAGGTGCCCCTGGCCGAGATGGTCGGATACGCGACGGCGCGCCGGACCCTGACCCAGGGCCGGGGCGTCTTCGCCATGGAATTCTCGAGGTACGAGCGGACGCCCGCCGGCGTCCAGGAAGAGATCGTCGCCCGGATCGAGGGCCGCGTCCCGTTCCGGGGCGGCGTCTCCTAAGGGTCTTTGAGCAAGGAAAGCCATACAGGAGGTGAGCGATGGCGAAAGAAAAGTTTGCGAGGACGAAACCCCATGTCAACGTCG
>CAZFBC010000183.1:0-5213 GCA_964517245.1 uncultured Eubacteriales bacterium
CGACTACCTCCGCGACAACATGAAGTTCCGCCTGTCCGACCTGGCCCAGCGCGAGTTCAACTACGCCATCGTCGACGAGGTCGACAGCATCCTCATCGACGAGGCCCGGACGCCGCTCATCATCTCCGGGCCGACCAACGAATCGACCCAGCTCTACACCCGGGTGGACGGCCTCGTCCGCCGCTTCCAGAGGGAGAAGCACTTCACCCTCGACGAGAAGAGCCGGACCGTCTCCATCCAGGAGGCGGGCGTCGCCGAGGCCGAGCGCTTCCTCGGCGTGACGAACCTCTACGACATGGCCAACATGGAGATCGTCCACGCCACCAACACCGCCCTCAAGGCCCACCACCTCTTCAAGCGCGACGTCGACTACATGGTCCAGGACGGCAAGGTCGTCATCGTCGACGAGTTCACCGGCCGGCTCATGCCCGGCCGCCGCTACAGCGACGGCCTGCACCAGGCCCTCGAGGCCAAGGAGCGCGTCCGGGTCGAGGAGGAGAACCAGACCCTGGCCTCGGTCACCTTCCAGAACTACTTCCGCATGTACCGGAAGCTGGCCGGCATGACCGGCACGGCGGCCACCGAGGCGACCGAGTTCCGCCACATCTACGGCCTCGACGTCGTCGAGATCCCGACCAACAAGCCCCTCATCCGCCTGGAGAACCCGGACGTCATCTACCGGACGGGCGGCGAGAAGTGGGACGCCGTCGTCGAGGAGATCGCCGGCCTGGTCGAAAAGGGCCGCCCCGTCCTGGTCGGCACGATCTCCATCGAGAAGTCCGAGCATCTGAGCACGCTCCTGCGCCGCAAGAACGTCAGGCATGTCGTCCTCAACGCCAAGTACCACGAGCAGGAGGCCCAGATCATCGCCCAGGCGGGCCGCGTCGGGGCCGTGACCATCGCCACGAACATGGCCGGCCGCGGCGTCGACATCCTCCTCGGCGGCAATCCCGAATACCTGGCCCGCGAACAGCTCAAGAAGAGCGGCGTCGACCCGGCCAAGGCGACGCCCGAGCAGTTCGAGAAGGCCCTCGGGGAGGTCGCCGCGGTCACCCAGAAGGAGCACGAGGCCGTTGTCGCCCTCGAAGGCCTCCACGTCCTCGGCACCGAGCGCCACGAGGCGCGGCGCATCGACAACCAGCTCCGGGGCCGGGCCGGCCGCCAGGGCGACCCCGGCTCGTCCCGGTTCTACCTGTCGCTCGAGGACGACCTCATGCGCATCTTCGGCAGCGACCGCATCTCGGGGCTCATGGCCCGGATCGGCATGGGCGAGGGCGTGCCCGTCGAGCACGGCATGATCACCCGGGCCATCGAACGGGCCCAGCGGCAGGTCGAGGGCCAGAACTTCACCGTCCGCAAGCACCTCCTCGAGTACGACGACGTCATGAACAAGCAGCGGGAGACGATCTACGGCCAGCGCCGCAAGATCCTCAACGGCGAGGACCAGCGCGAGTACTTCCTCGGCCTCGTCGACAGCCTGGTCGAATGGATGCTCGACACCCACGCCAACAAGGACGTTTCGCCCGAGGAGTGGGACCGCGAGGGGCTTCGCAAGGCCGTCATGGCCCAGTTCGGCCTCGACACCGAGACGCTCGGCGTCGCCTGGGACGCCGTCGTCCACGGCGAGCTGAGGGACGCCCTGGTCAAGGGGCTCAAGGCCGCCTACGAGGCCAAGGAGAGGCAGCTCGGCCCGTACATGCGCGACTTCGAGCGGATGATCCTCCTCCAGGTCATCGACTCCCAGTGGAAGGACCACCTGCTCGAGATGGACCACCTCAAGGAGGGCATCGGGCTGCGCGGCTACGGCCAGAAAGACCCCCTCATCGAGTACAAGAAAGAGGGCTTCGAGATGTTCCAGTCCATGCTCGACCGGATCGAGGAGGACGCCGTCCGCTACCTCTACCTCATCCAGCCCGTCGTCGACCAGCCCGCGCCGGTGCGCCGGCCGACACCCGTCTATTACCAGCAGCCGCAGGGGCCCTCGGGCCAGCGGTCGAAACAGGCCCGGGCCACGATCCCCGGCAAGCGCCACCGGCATTGATCCGGGGGAGCCAAGGAGGAGCCATGCTCGACGACACGATCCGGGAAGCCCTCACCTTCGACGACGTCCTCATCCTCCCGGCCAGGTCCGACGTCGTGCCCCAGGACGCCTCGGTCGCGACGCGCCTGAGCCGCAACATCGCGCTCAACATCCCCGTCGTCAGCGCGGCCATGGACACCGTGACGACGTCGCGCATGGCCATCGCCCTGGCCCAGCAGGGCGGCATCGGCATCATCCACCGCAACCTCAAGGTCGCCGAGCAGGCCGAGGAGGTCGACAAGGTCAAGCGCCACGAGAGCGGCATGGTCGTCGAGCCCATCACCCTGCGGCCCCAGGACAAGATCGCCCGGGCCCTCGAGGTCATGAAGGAGCACCACATCTCGGGCCTGCCCATCACGGACGAGTCCAACAAGCTCGTCGGCATCCTGACCAACCGGGATATCCGGTTCGAGAGCCGCTTCCACCTGCCCATCGAGAAGGTCATGACCCGCAAGCTCGTCACCGTGCCCGTCGGGACCTCGCTCGAGGACGCGGAAAAGGTCTTCCACGAGCACAAGATCGAAAAGCTCCTGGTCGTCGACGAGGCCTACCATCTCAAGGGCCTGATCACCTACAAGGACATCCTCAAGAGGATCCAGTACCCCGACGCGGCCAAGGACGGCTTGGGCCGGCTCCGGGTCGGGGCCGCGGTCGGCGTCGGGGCCGAGATGATGGAGCGGGCCCGGGCCCTGGTCGCGGCCAAGTGCGACGTCCTCGTCGTCGACAACGCCCACGGCCACTCGCAGAGGGTCCTCGACACGGTCAAGGCGCTCAAGAAGGAGTTCCCGGGCCAGGAGCTCATCGCCGGCAACATCGGCACGGCCCGGGCGGCCGAGGAGCTCATCGACCTCGGCGTCGACGCCGTCAAGGTCGGCGTCGGGCCCGGCTCCATCTGCACGACCCGGATCATCACCGGCGCGGGCATCCCCCAGATCACGGCCATCGCCGACGTCTACGCGGTCGCCCGCAAGAAGGGCGTCCCGGTCATCGCCGACGGCGGCGTCAAGTATTCTGGCGACGTCACCAAGGCCGTCGCGGCCGGGGCCGACACGATCATGCTCGGCAACCTGCTGGCCGGGACCGAGGAGGCCCCGGGCGAGGTCGTCATGTACCAGGGCCGGGCCTACAAGCTCTACCGGGGCATGGGCTCGCTCGCGGTCATGAAGGAAGGCAAGAGCACGGACCGCTACCAGCAGGACGGGCAGACGAGCGCGAGCAAGCTCGTGCCGGAGGGCATCGAGGGCCGCGTCCCCTACAAGGGCAACACCGTGGTCATCGTCCAGATGCTCGTCGGCGGCCTCAAGGCCGGCATGGGCTACGCCGGCTGCCGGACGATCGAGGAGCTCAAGACCAGGGCCCGGTTCATCAAGATCACCCAGGCCTCGCTCAAGGAGAGCCACGTCCACGACGTGATCATCACCCAAGAGGCCCCGAACTACCACCTCGACTGAGGGACGGAGGAGGCGCGGCCGTGTCCACGATGACGATCAAGGCCATCCTCGCGGCGGTATTTCTGCTGGCCGGAACGGGCGCGTTCCTGACCATGATGGCGGCCCTGGGCCGGCCCGGGGCGACGGGCGACCCGGCCAGGCTCCGGAGGGCCCACCGGGCCTTCGGCTGGCTCACCGTCGCCCTGCTCGTCCCCCTCGTCTATCTGGGCCTGGATTTCGTCCGGGAGATGGGCGACGGCATGTCGACGCGCGGCGTCTTCCACGTCGTCCTGGCCGAAGCGCTCGTCGCGCTCCTCCTCCTCAAGGTCCTCGTCGTCCGCTTCTTCAAGGGGTTCGCGAAGAACGCGCCCGCCCTGGGCATGGCCCTGTTCGCGCTGATCCTGGTCGTCTTTCTCATCACGGCGGGGTTCTTCCTGCTCCAGACGGTCGCCCCTTAGGGGCCGCCGGAGCGGACCCGCCTACCGTTTCCCCGGCCTGACGTATTCTTCCACGAAGGCGGGCATGATCTCCAGGGCCAGGAGGTTTCCCATGGCGCCGTTCGTCATGATCGCGATCCCCACGTCGACGTCGGGATAGGCCGTGACCCAGCAGGACGCCCCGGGGTAGTTGTCACCCGGGTGTCCGAACGAGAACGGCTCCCCTGCCGCGCTGAGCATGACGCCGAGCCCCTCCCGGAGCGGCATGCCGAGGATGGAGGGGTCGAGGTCGAGCTCCGGATGGAGCATGGCCCGGGCCATCTCCGGGGTGAGGAGACGGTCGGATTCCCCCCGGTGAGCCCGGATGATCTCGGCCGCGAAGAGGGCCAGGTCCGTCGGTGTCGTCATCAGCCCGCCCTGGGCCCGGGCCGGGCCGTCCATGGCCGGCTCTCTGGGGTTCCCGTCGACGTCGTGCGGGAAGATCTCACGCGTTCGGAGCGCCGGCTCCAGAGGGTAGTCGAGGGTGCTGGAGGTCATGCCGAGGGGCGCGAAGACGACGTCCTCCATCAGCCGGGCCAGGGGCGTTCCGGTCAGCTCCTCGAGAAGGAACTGGACGACCACGTATCCAAGGTTGGAGTATTGCCACTTGGAGCCGGGCGTAAGCTCGACGACGGCCGGCTTGTTGCGCGCGGGGGGTTCTCCCTTCAAGACCTGGGCCAGCGTCGGCGGGGGCCCGTCGTCGGAAGGAAAATTCGTCATGGGCAACCCGGACTGGTGGGTCAGAAGGAGGCGCAACGTGACCTTCCTCTCCCGGGTCAGGTCGTTCTCCGGGACCTTCCAGGACTTCAGGTACTCGTTGACGTCCCGGTCGAGATCGATCCGCCCCGAGCCGACGAAATGCAGGGCCGTCGCCGCGACCAGCATCTTGGTCGTCGACGCCGCCTGGAACATGCTGTCCGTCGCCACGGGCGAATCCGTGCCGGCCTTGAGGACGCCGTAGCCTTTGGCCCATTCGATCTTGCCTCCGCTGACGACGGCGATGCTGACGCCCGGGATCTTGTGGGTGGCCATGCGCTCGGTCAGGCTCATCCGCGGCGGCGCCGTCGCCTCGGCGGGCGCGCCTGGCTTGAACTCGACGAGCCCCTGCTCGATCCTTCCGATCCTTTGCGCGATCCGAGGATCCTCTCGGGGCGGGGCACAGGAAATCAGGGCCGTCATGACGGACAGCGCGAGAGCGGCTTTGGACATAGGGCCTCCTTGTCACCG
>CAZFBC010000184.1:0-1701 GCA_964517245.1 uncultured Eubacteriales bacterium
GGCGGTCGCCCTCGACCCCGAGGCCAAGAAGCGCTTCCTGCGCGAGGCCCAGGCCGCGGCCGCGCTCGACCATCCCAACATCTGCCCGGTCTACGAGGTCGACGAGGCCGGGGGGGAGATGTTCCTGGCCATGGCCTTCGTCGAGGGCCGGTCGCTCAAGGACCGGATCGCCGAGGGCCGCCTGCCGCTCGTCGAAGCGGTCGGCGTCGCCGTCCAGGTCGCCGAGGGCCTTCTGGCCGCCCACGAGCGGGGCGTCGTCCACAGGGACGTCAAGCCGGCCAACATCATGCTCGGGCGCGAGGGGCAGGTCCGCATCACCGACTTCGGCCTGGCCTCGCTCGAGGGCGGGGCCGACCTCACCCGCCCCCAGACGGTCCTCGGCACGCCGGCCTACATGTCGCCCGAGCAGACGCGGGGCGAGCGGACCGACGGGCGGACCGACGTCTGGTCGTTCGGCTGCACGCTCTACGAGATGGCGACGGGCCGGCGCCCGTTCGAAGGCGAGCTCACGCAGGAGGTCCGGGCCCGCGTCCTGAGCGAGGCGCCGCCGGACCCAGTCTCGCTCCGGCCCGAGATCCCGCCGGGCCTGGCCGAGGTCATTCTCAAGTGCCTCCGCAAGAAGCCCGGGGAGCGGTTCCCCGACTTCGAGGCCGTGCTGTCGGCGCTTCGAAGCGAGGGCGCCGGGGGCGCGAAGCCGGCGGGCGACGCGGCGCCGTCCCGGGAGGCCCTCTCCTCCGTGGCCGTCCTGCCCTTCGCCGACATGAGCCCGGCCAGGGACCAGGACTACTTCGGCGAGGGCCTGGCCGAGGAGATCATCCACGCGCTGGCCGGCGCCCGGGGCCTGCGGGTCGTGGCCCGGACCTCGGCCTTCGCCCTCAAGGGCCTGAAGCTCGACGTCCGGGAAATAGGCCGGACGCTCGGCGTCGGGGCCGTGCTCGAGGGCAGCGTCCGCAAGGCCGGCGACCGCCTGCGCGTCACGGCCCAGCTCATCGACGCGGCGACGGGGCTCCACCTCTGGTCGGAAAGGTTCGACCGCGAGGAGCGCGACGTCTTCGAGATCCAGGACGAGATCGCCCGGGCCATCGTCGAGAGCTTGAAAGTCACGCTGCTCGGCGGCGCCCGGACGGCCGCGCGCCGGCGGGCCACGGACGACATGGAGGCCTACAACCTCTACCTGAAGGGGCTCTACTTCGTCGCCCGGCCCAACCGCGAGTCCATCGACAAGGCGCTGGATTCCTTCCGCCGGGCCCTGGACCGGGACGCGGGCTTCGCCCCGGCCCATGCCGGCCTCGCCTTCGCTTACACCGCCCTGGGGGCCATCAACCTGGCGCCCCAATCGGAGGTCTTCCCCAAGGCCCGGGCCGCGGCCGAGCGGGCCCTGGCCCTGGACCCGGAGTCGGCCCTGGCCCATTCGGTCTCGGCCACGGTCCGGTACTACTGGGACATGGACTGGGCGGGGGCCGAGGCGAGCTTCCGCCGGGTCCTGGAGCTCGACCCCAGCCAATCGGTGGCCCGGGGGCAATACGCCTGGCTGCTCGTGACCCTCAGAAGGTTCGACGAGGCCGCGGCGGAGATCGAGCGGGCCCTGGCCGACGACCCCTTGATGCCGCTTCTCTACGCCTGGTCGGTGGGCATCCACGGGGCGATCGGGCGGCCGGACCGGGCCCTGGAGGACTTCGGCAAGCTCCTGCAGATCGAGCC
>CAZFBC010000184.1:1801-5199 GCA_964517245.1 uncultured Eubacteriales bacterium
GGCTTCGCCGCGCTCGGCGACTTCGACGCCGCCTTCGAGTGGCTCGAGACGGGGGTGCGGGAGCGGGACTCGATCATCACCGTCGTCCACGTCTACGCGGAGTTCATGGCCCCGACGCTCGCCCGCGACCCGCGCTTCGGGGCCTTCCTCGACCGTCTCGGCCTGCCGCGCTGACGCACGGCGCCCTCCCCGAACGTCTTTCTTCTTGGAAGAACGACCCGAGAGGAGGCGCGATGTTGACGGCACGTACGCAATATGGTACGCTTTCGCCAGAGGTCACGGAGATGAAGACGCTGACGGCCAGCCAGGCCCGGGCCCGGCTCTACAAGCTTCTCGACCAGGCGGCGGCTGAGCACGAGCCCATCCAGATCACCGGAAAGAGGGCCAACGCCGTCCTCGTCTCCGAGGAGGATTGGCGGGCCGTCCAGGAAACGCTCCACCTGCTCTCCATCCCGGGGATGCGCGAATCCATCCGGGCCGGGATGAAGGAGCCCGTCGGGAAATGCGCCGAAAAGCCCGGGTGGTGAGCTGGCGGCTCGTCTACACCCGCCAGGCCCGGAGGGACGCCCGGAAGCTGGCCGCGTCCGGCCTGCGGCCGAAGGCCGAGGCCCTGCTCGAGATCCTGGCCCGGGACCCTTACGAGGACCCGCCCCCCTTCGAAAGACTGTTGGGCGACCTGGCGGGCGCCTGCTCGCGGCGGATCAACATCCGGCACCGGCTCGTCTATCAGGTCCTGCCGGAGATCGGGACGGTCAAGGTCCTGCGCATGTGGACCCACTACGAATGACGGGCCCCCGGGGCCGTCATTTCTCCGGATACAGCGTGACCTGGACGAAGCGCTTGACGTCGAAGCAGGCCCGGGCCGCGGCCTTGACCGAGGCCCGCGTCAGAAGGGGGAAGGACTCGGGGATGCGGGCGATCCCGGCCGGGTCCTCCCCGGTCCGGTAGCGCTCGACGAGCTGGCCCAGCCACCAGGCGTTCTGCCGGCTGCTCGTCTCGTGGTCGCGCGTCTCGGCCAGCCGGACCTCGTCGACCTCCCGGGCCGTCGGCCCCTTCTTCCTCAGCCGGGCGATCTCGCGGAAGATGGCCGCGGACATCTCCTCCATCCGCTCCGGGTCGGCGCCGAGCTCGACCGTCACCCGGAACTCCTCGCGCGGGATCCGGCTGTAGGAGGGCCAGACCCCGACGTCGTAGGTCCCGCTGAGCGTCTCGCGCAGGAGCTTGCGCAGGCGCGTCTCGAGGATCTGCGCCGCCGCCCGCAGGGCGATGCGGTTGGCCGCGTCGTTGCGGAAGGGCCCCGAGAAGACGACGGCCGTCAGGCTCTTGGGCTCGACGCCCTTCTCGACCGTCCGCTTGACCACGCCCTCCGGAGGCGGCACCCGCCAGTCCTTCCACGTCTCGCCGCGGCCGAGGCCCGGCAGGGAGGCCAGGTAGCGCTCGACGAGCGGCCTCATGGCCTCGGGGTCGAGCCGGCCGACGAAGACGAAGGTGAAGTCGCCCGCGTCGGCGAACCGGTCGCGGTAGAAGTCCATCGACTTCCCGAGGTCCATGCGCGGGATCTCGTCGACCGTCATGGGCCGGAAGCGCGGCTGGTCCCGCTGCATCGTCGTCCGCAGCGTGTCGGAGAAGACGGTCTCCGGGCTCTGGGCCCGGTTCTCGAGGAAGGTCTTGAGCTGGGACTTGAGGACCTCGAAGACGGCGGGGTCGGCCCGCGGCGCCGTGAAGGCCAGGTGGATGAGCTCGAAGAGCGTCGCGGCGTCCCGGGGCGAAGCGGAGCCCGAGAGGCCCTCCTCGAGCTCGCCGATGGACGGCCGGACGAAGGCCGCCTTGCCGGCCAGCTTTTTCTGGAGGCTGACGGCGCTGAACTCGCCCAGCCCGCCCGCGGCCACGACCTGGTCGGCTGTGTTGACCGGGACGAGGTCCGGGCCCTCCGCGATCGAGACGCCGCCGGGGCTCGTCGCCTGGAAGAGGATCTCGTCCTCCTTGAAATCGGTCGGCTTGAGGACGACGCGGGCCCCGTTGGATAGGGTCCACTCGACGGCGCCGATGCCGTCGAGGGCGCGCTCGGCGACGATCGCGCCCGGCTCGGGCCCGGCGGCCAGGAGCGGGGCGTCGGTCGTCGCGTCCTCGTAGGCTTCGAGCTCCTGGCGCGCCGTGTCCTCGAGGACGGCCCGGAGCTCCGCCTCGGTCGGCACCGGGACGCCCGGCTTGTCGGGGGCGCTGGCGACGATGACCCGGTTGCGGTCGGTCATCCACTCCCGGGCCAGGGCGTTGGTCTCCTCGAGCGTGATGCCGGGCAGGAGCTGGAGGTGGAGGTCGTACTCGAACCGGATGCCCGGCGTCGGCTCGCCCTGGAGGAAGGCCCGGGTGAACTCCTCGGCGAGATCGCCCGAGTCCTCCGTCTCGCGCTCGGTGAAGGCCCGCTCGAAGTAGCGGAGCGACTCGGCCTTGCTGCGCTCGAGCTCGGTCGCCGTGAAGCCGAAGCGGGCCACCCGCTCGCCCTCGGCGTAGAGGGCCCGCAGCCCTTCGGCCAGCCCGCCGTCGGCGGTGAGGGCCGTCAGGACGTAGGCGTCCTTGGAGCCGACGAAGCTCCCCCGGCTCGAGGCGGCCCCGAGGAACGGCGCCCCGGGCCGCTGGGCGATCTCGGCCAGCCGGCCGTTGAGCATGTCGTTGAAGAGCCGCTCGACGAGCATGCGGCGGTAGGCCCCGACCGTGCTCTCGTCGGCCACGGGCAGCTTGTGGTAGACGGCGACGACGCTCTCGGACGCCTCCTTGTCCGTGACGACGGCGAAGAGCGTGTCGTCGTGGTCGGGGACGGGGTAGGACGGCCGCGGCGGCGCGCCGGGCGGGACGGCCAGCGGGCCGAAGTGCCGCTCGATCAGGGTCTCGATGCGGGCCGCGTCGAAGTCGCCGACCGCGACGACGGCCATGAGGTCGGGCCGGTACCAGGTCCGGTAGTAGCGCTTGAGGGTCTCGTGGTCGAAGCTCTCTATGACCTCCTTCTTCCCGATGGGCAGGCGCTCGGCGTAGCGCGAGCCGCGGAGGAGGACGGGGAGCTGCTTATCGCGCATACGGGCGTCGGCGCCCTGGTCGAGGCGCCACTCCTCGACGATGATGCCCCGCTCCTTCTCGACGGCGGCCGGGTCGAAGGTCAGGCCGTGGGCCCAGTCCTCGAGGATGAGGAAGGCCTGGCCGAGGATCTCCGGCGAATCGGTGGGGACCTTGAGCAGGTAGATCGTCTCGTCGAAGCCGGTGAAGGCGTTGAGGTCGGGGCCGAAGCGCATGCCGATCGACTCCATGAAGTCGACGAGCTTCTGCTTGGGGAAGTGGGTCGAGCCGTTGAAGGCCAGGTGCTCGACGACGTGGGCCAGGCCGCGCTGGTCCTCGTCCTCGAGGAC
>CAZFBC010000185.1:0-5130 GCA_964517245.1 uncultured Eubacteriales bacterium
TTCAAGTACATCGACCGGCGGCGGCCCGACCCGCTCGCCGACAGCTACCGCTACGACCTGGCCGCCTACGCCCTCAACAAGTATCTCGGCCTCGGGATCGTCCCGCCCATCGTCGAGCGCACCGTCAACGAGGTGCCGGGCGGCCTTCAGGCCTTCGTCCCGAAGGCCGTGTCGGAGGCCGACCGCAAGGCCAAGCACGTCGCCCCGGAGGACCCGGCCTACCACGACCGGGTCATGGCCGACCTGACCGTCTTCCAGAACCTCGTCTACGACGACTGCGAGAACGAGAACGACACCCTGATCGGCGGCGACGGCAGGATCTACCGCGTCGATTTCTCCGAGTCCTTCGCGCCGAAGACGAGCCTGCCCCCCCACTGCGCGATCCGCAAGTGCTCGCGCCTCCTCTACCGGAAGCTCCAGGCCTGGGACGACAAGACGGTCGCCGGATACGTGGGGCGCCACCTCAACAAGGAGGAGACCGCGGCCCTCCTGGTCCGGCGCAAGATCGTCCTCCGCCTCCTCGACACGATGATCAAAGCCATGGGGGAATCGACGGTCCTGTTCTGATCCCTGGGAAAGGAGCGCGATGTGGAAGCCCGCCTCGGCCCCGGCTACCGCTTCCTGAGGATCTTCGCCGACATCCGCCGGGGCGAGGCCCCAAAGGCGCTCCTGCTGGCCCTGAACATCTTCCTCCTGCTCCTGGCCTACTACATCCTCAAGCCGCTGCGGGAATCGCTGCTCCTCGTCGACAAGGACTCCCCCCAGGTCAAGAGCTACCTGAGCGGGGCCCAGGCCGTCCTGTTCGTCTTCGTCGTCAAGGCCTTCAGCCGCCTGGCCTCCAAGGTCCCCCGGCATGTCCTCATCACCTGGACGACCTCGTTCTTCATCTCCAACCTGGTCCTGTTCTACGTCCTCCACGCCGGCGGGATGGCCGTCAAGCCCATGGGCATCCTGTTCTTCGTCTGGATCGGCATCTTCAACTATTTCGTCATCGCCCAGTTCTGGGGCTTCGCCAACGACCTCTACTCCGACGAGTCCGGCAAGCGGATCTTCCCGCTCGTCGCCCTGGGCGCGACGCTCGGCGGCATGGTCGGAACGATGCCCTTCATGGGCAGCTTGGCGGACCTCCTGGGCGAGAGCTGGGAATTCAAGCTGATGCTCATCGCCGCGATCCTGCTCGTGCTGTGCATCGTCCTGGCCCGGACCATCCACCGCCGGGACATCCGGAAGACCTGCGAGGAGCGCGCCCCGGGACCGGCGGGCGCCCGGGCGAAGCCCTGCGTCCAGGAACAGCCCCTCAAGGCCGGCGGCGGCTTCCGGCTGATCTTCAGGAGCCGCTACCTGCTGCTCATCGCGCTCATGATCGGCCTCTACAACTTCGTCAACGCGACCGGGGAATACATCATGACCGACGTCACGGTCAGGAAGTCGATCGCGGACAGCGCCCCCGGGCCCGCGGCGGCGCCGCAGCTCCGGCCCGGGGCGCCCGCGGACGCCGGCGCGGCGGGCGGCCTGCCGGCCGTCTCGCCGGCCGTCCCCGCCAGGACGGAGAGCCGCAGCATCCACCGGGCCTTCATGAGCTACCAGTTCCTGACGAACCTCATCGCCCTCGTCATCCAGCTGTTCCTCGTCTCGCGGATCTTCAAGTGGGTCGGCGTCGGCGGGGCCCTGCTCTTCCTGCCCCTCATCGCCCTGGGCGGCTACGCGCTCATCTCCTTCGGCGCGGTCTACGCGGTCGTCCGCTCGGTCAAGGCCCTCGAGAACGGCACGGACTATTCCCTCCAGAACACGACCAAGGCCGCCCTGTTCCTGGTCACGAAGCGGGAGGAGAAATACAAGGCCAAGGCGGCCATCGACACGTTCTTCGTCCGGGGCGGCGACACGCTCTCGGCCCTGGCCGTCTTCGTCGGCACCGGGCTCCTGGGGCTCCGGATCGAGGGCTACGCCTGGCTCAACGTCGCCGTCGTCGCCGTCCTTCTCGTGATCTGCCTCAGGATCATCCGGGCATACAAGAAGAGGAAAACCGCCGCGGACGCGGCCGCTGTGGCCCCGGCCGCGGCTTGAATCCGGCTTCCGGAGGGATTATGATACGCCCGGAAGGTCGTGCCGGCGGGGAGGTGTCCATGAAACGCTCTGTCGCGGCCGTGATCCTGGCCTTGACGGCGGCGGCCGTCCTGCCGGCGTCGGCCCCGGCCCAGTTCCTGCCCGAGCAGATCGCCCGGAGGGAGGCCCAGGAGGAGTTCCTGATGACGGCCGAGATCGTCCGCTTCGAGCCCATCGGCGAGGGCGTGACCAAGCCCTTCAAGCTGTACCTCAGGAAGGGCGACGTCGAGGGCCAGGCCGCCTGGAAGAACCCCCGGGGCTGGCAGGAGGGTTTCCTCGAGGGCTGGCAGTACGAGATCGCCGCCTACCGGATCGACAAGCTCATCGGCCTGAACATGGTCCCGCCCGCCGTCGAGCGGGAGTTCCGGGGCAAGAAGGGCGCGCTCGTCCATTGGGCCGAGAACAAGTACAGCCTGCTCAAGATCGTCGAGGACGGCATCCTCATCCCTCCGGAGGCCGTCGAGCACAACGAGAGGATGAAGTGGCTGGCCCGGGCCTGGGACAGCCTCATCGCCAACGAGGACCGGACCCAGCAGAACATCCTCTACACCGAGGATTGGCGGATGATCCTCTTCGACCATTCCCGGGCCTTCCGCTCGGGCAAGAAATTCACGGAACGCCTGATGTTCGGCCGCAACGGGATCAAGGTTTCCCAGCAGGGCAAGCCCTGGCTCTTCGAGCGCCTGCCGCGCCGGTTCGTCGAGGCCGTGGAGGCGCTGACCTTCGAGAGCGTCAAGGCGGCCGTGGGGGGAACGCTCAAGGACAAGGAGATCCAAGCCATCATCGCCCGCCGGGGCCTCCTGCTCGAGGAGATCGCGCAGATGGTCCGGGAAAAGGGCGAAACGGAGGTGATCTATTGAAAACGCCAAGACCGATCCTCGCAGCCTGTCTCGCCGTCGCCGTGCTTCTTCCGCTCGCCGCCGCCGCCCAGTTCCTGCCCGAGGAGCTGGACCGCCGAGGGGAATGGGAGGACTTCCTCCGGACCGCCGAGGTCGTCTCGAGCGAGCAGATGACCGGCCGGGAGGCCGTGACCTCGCCCTGGATCCTGACGCTCCGGAAGGGGGACCTCACCCACCGCGCGCTCTGGAAGAACGCCGAGGGCCGCATGGGCGGCTTCTGGGAGGGCTGGCAGTACGAGGTCGCCGCCTATCTCCTCGACAAGCACCTCGGGTTGAACATCATCCCGCCCACCGTGGAGCGCCGCTTCCGGGACCAGCGCGGCTCCTGCCAGCTCTGGGTCGACGGCTGCATGTCGCTCCGTGAGCGGGAGGAGAAGAAGATCAAGATGCCGCCGGCCAAGGTGTTCTTCTGGAACCGGGCCACCTACCTCCAGAGGCTCTGGGACAACCTCATCGCCAACGAGGACCGCCACATGAACCAGATCCTCATCACGCCCGACTGGCGGATGATCCTCATCGACCACTCCCGCTCGTTCCGGACGGCCGGGAAGTTCACCAAGAGCCTCATCTACACGGCCAAGCACCGCGAGGGACCGAAGCTCATGAGCGAGCTGCCCCGGGCCCTCGTCGAGAAGGTCAGGGCCCTCGACGCCGACGCGGTCAGGGCCGCCGTGGGGGACTACCTCTCGGACGAGGAGATCCGCGCCGTCGTCGTCCGGCGCGGGCTGATCCTGCAGGAGATCGACCGTCTCGTCCAGGTCAACGGGGAGGACAAGGTCTTCTACTGATCAGAGGGCCTTGCGGACCGTCAGGACGTTCTCGCCCCCGGCCCGCCGGTAGGCCAGTCCGTCCATCAGCGTCCGGAAGAAGTAGATGCCGTAGCCCCCGGATTCGCCCCGGCGGAGCTTGACCATCAGGTCGGGGTTCTCCTTCTCGAGCGGGTTGAAGGGGACGCCCTTGTCCCGGACCTCGATGTAAAGCGAGCCCCCCTTCGTCCAGACGCGCACGCCCATGTCGCCGCCCCGTCCCGGCGGGTAGGCGTACTGGGCCACGTTGACGCAGATCTCGTGGAGCGCGAGCTCGATCTTGAGCCGGTCCTCGTCGCCGAGCGCCAGCCCGGCGATGGAATCCCTGAGGAAGGCCCGGACGCGGTCGATCTCCTTGAGCACGGCCGGGACGATCAGCGCCCGGGGTTCCTGTCGCGTCAAGGCCCGCTCCCCGCCCCTCACGGATTCCGCTTGACGACGACCAGGGTCATGTCGTCGCCCGCCTCGGCGCAGCCGCTGAAGGCGAAGACGTCCTCGAAGACCTTGTCCATGATCTCCCGGGCCGGCAGGCCGGCCAGGTCCTTGATCCTGGCGGCCAGGCGGTCGAACCCGTACTCCTCCTCGACCTCCCCCTTCCGGCTCTCGACGATGCCGTCGGTGTACAGGCAGAGGATGTCGCCCGGGGCGACGGTGGCGGTCGATTCCCCGAAGGCCTGGGCCGGGAGCATTCCCAGGCAGAGCCCCGTGCTGCCGAGCGGCCGGGCCGGCCCCTTGCGCCCGACGAGGAAGGGCGGGTTGTGCCCGGCGTTGACATAGACGATCTCGTTGGTCCGGCGGTCGAGGACGGCCAGGAAGAACGAGATGAAGCCGTTGCTGTCGGAGCTCGCGTGGACGAAGTCGTTGAGCTTCGAGGCCAGGTCGCCCAGGTCGGAGCTGGCCAGGACCCTCTCGTGCAGGGCCCCCCGGAGGGAGGCCATGAGCAGGGAGGCGCTGACGCCCACCCCCGAGACGTCGGCGATGACGATGGCCAGGCGGTCCGGCTCGACGGGGATGTAGTCGTAGTAATCCCCCCCGACGCGGCGGCAGGCCCGGGCGCTGCCGCTGATGTCGTAAGGCGCGAAGGCGGGCTCCTCCCGGGGCAGGAAGTTCTTCTGGGCCAGGACGGCCAGGGCCAAATAGCGCTCGGCCTGCGCCGCCGTGATCGCCTCTTCATAGAGCCGGGCGTTCTCGATCTTGACCGCGGCCAGGTTGGCCAGCAGGGTCAGGAGCCGCAGGTCGTCCTCCGTGAACTGCTCGAGGAGGGAGGCCCGGTCGCAGTAGATGAGGCCGATGATGTCCTGGTTGTTCCAGAGCGGCACGCA
>CAZFBC010000186.1:0-5081 GCA_964517245.1 uncultured Eubacteriales bacterium
ATGGCCTCGAAGTTCGACCTCCTCCGCTCGGAGGTCCAGGTGGCCAACCTCAAGCCCCAGGCCATCAAGGCCCGCAACGGCGTCGACGTCGCCGGCCTGGCGCTCAAGACGGTCCTCGGCGTCGACCTCGATACGCCGGTCGAGGTCCGGGGCAGCCTCGAGGCGCCGCCGCTCGACGCCGTCGCCGAGGGCGTCATCGCCGAAGCCGAGGCCCAGCGCCCGGAGATCCGCCAGCTCGACTACCGGCGCCGGATGGCCGGGGAGATGCTGAAGATCGCCCGGGGCTCCCTCTGGCCGACGGTGTCCATCGGGGGCAGCTTCAACTACTGGGCCGACACCCTGAGCCTCAACAAGGGCACCTGGCAGAACTATTACACGGTCAACCTGGCGGTCACCCTGCCCATCTTCAACGGCTTCGAGGCCCAGGCCCGGATCGGCCAGTCCAAGGCCGCCATCCGCGAGCTCGACCTGACCCGCAGGGGCCTGTCGGAGGCCGTCGCGCTCGAGGTCCGGCAGGCGGTCCTGAACCGCAGCCAGGCCCGCGAGACCCTTCTCTCCCAGGAAAAGAACGTCGAACAGGCCCGCGAGGCCGTCCGCATCGCGGAGCTGAACTACTCCGAAGGCCTGGCCACCAACCTGGACGTCATGACGGCCCAGGTCGCCCTGAGCCAGGCCCGGACCAACTATTCCCAGGCGCTCTACGACTGCGTCATCTCGCAGGCCCAGCTCGAAAAGGCCGTCGGCCGGAGCCGGTCCGAGAGCCGCCCGAACTAACGGAGGAAGCTATGAGAACCACGAACACCCATCGCCAGATCGCCGTCGCCGTCTTCGCCGCGGCCCTCCTCGCCGGAGCCGTCGCCTGCAGCAAGCCGGCCGGGACCGCGGCCGGGCAGGACGAGACCTTCGGCGCCGCGCCGGTCAAGGTCTTCAAGGTCCGGCGCGAGAGGATCACCGAGAAGATCTCCTACACCGGCACCCTCGAGGCCCTGACCAAGGTCAACATCACGCCCGAAGTGGGCGGCAAGATCACCCGCATCTACGTCCAGGCCGGCGACCGCGTGGCCAAGGGCCAGCTCCTGGCCGAGCTCGAGACCAGCTCCATCCGGCTCCAGCTCAAGCAGGCCGAGGCCGGCGTGGCCGTGGCCGAGGCCAGCTACGCCGACGCCCTCCGCAACAAGGAGCGCATGGACCGCCTGATCAAGGAGAACGCCGTCTCCGAGATGCAGCGCGAGAAGATCCAGCTGGCGTTCGACGCCGCGGCGGCGCAGCTCGAGCAGGCCCGGGCCGGCCTCGACCTGGCCCAGCACGCCCTCGACGTCTCCCTCATGACCGCCCCGTTCGCCGGGGTCATCGCCTCGAAGAACGCCGAGGTCGGGGACGTCATCAACCCCATGATGGGCGGGTTCGGCGCCGGCGGCGCCGGCGGCGTCCTGACCCTGATGGACTACTCCAGGATCAAGATCGTCGTGGCCGTCTCGTCCCAGGACATCGCCCGCGTCCGCAAGGGCCAGGAGGCCGTCCTGCAGGTCGCCTCCCTGCCCGGGCGCGAGTTCCGCGGCGAGGTCCGCGCCGTCAACCTGACCGCCGACCCGCTGAACAAGAAGTTCGGGGTCGAGGTCGTCATCGACAACCCCGACGCGGCCCTGAGGCCCGGCACGTTCGGCAACCTCGCCTTCGAGGTCCAGTCCCACGAGGACGCCCTGGTCGTCCCCCAGATCGCGGTCCTCGAGAACGCCTACGTCTTCGTCGTCGAGGGCGGCAAGGCCGTCCGCAAGAACGTCGCCCTCGGCATCCAGAACACGACCATGATCGAGGTCCTCGACGGCCTGGCCGCGGGGGCCGACGTCGTCGTCGAGGGCAACTTCGGGCTCGAAGAGGGCGCGGCGGTCCAGGTCCTCGAAGAGGTGTCCAAGTGAAGCTTCCCGAATTCTCCGTCAAGCGAAAAGTCACCGCCTCCATGATGGCGGCCATCCTGGTCGTCCTGGGCGCCATCTCGTTCACCCGGCTGGGCCTCGACTTCTTCCCCGACCTCGAGTTCCCCACCGTCTCGGTCATCACCACCTACTCGGGCGCCTCGTCCGAGGACATCGAGAACGTCCTGACCCGGCCTCTGGAGCAGCTCGTCAGCTCGGTCAACCGGGTCAAGAAGGTCATGTCCCAGACGTCCGAGGGCGTCTCGGTCATCAGCGTCGAGTTCGAATGGGGGACCAACCTCGACTTCGCCGCCCAGGACATCCGCGACCAGATCGGGCTCTACGAACAGTACCTGCCCGAGGAGGCCGGCGAGCCCCTGGTCATGAAGTTCAGCTTCAGCGCCTTCCCGGTCATCTTCTACGGCATCACCAGCGACCTGCCGGCCATGCGGCTCAAGACCATCATCGAGGACGAGGTCGCCCCGCGCCTCGAGCGCATCGACGGCGTGGCCTCGGCCCGGGTCTTCGCCATGGACGAGCGCGAGATCCTCGTCGACGTCGACAAGGCCGCGCTCGAGAGCCGCGGCCTCACGCTCGACCAGGTCACGATGGCCCTCCGGTCGGAGAACCTCAACCTGCCGGCCGGCAACATCGTCGAGCGCCACGCGGAGGTCCTCGTCCGGACGATGGGCGAGTTCACCGGACTCGACGACATCCGCCGGACCGTCGTCGGCATGACCGCGACGGGCGAGCCGGTCTATGTCTCCGACGTGGCCGAGGTCAAGGACACCCTCAAGGAGATGCGCTACGCCTCGCGCATCCAGGGCCAGAACGGCGTCTACCTCATCGTCAGCAAGCGCTCCGGGGCCAACACCCAGATCGCCAGCAAGGCCGTCAAGAGGGAGATCCGAGCCCTCCTGGGGACCATCCCCGGGAACCCGGCCTTCCACGTGGCCATGGACCAGGGGGACATGATCGAGCAGGTGACCACGAACACCGTCCGCAACGCCTGGGTGGGCGGCCTGCTGGCCGTCGTCCTGATCTTCCTCTTCCTCCGCAACTGGCGGCCGACGTTCGTCATCAGCCTGGCCATCCCGCTGTCGGTCATCACGACCTTCATCGCCCTCTACGCCGCAGGCTACACCCTCAACCTCCTGACCCTCGGCGGCCTGGCCCTGGGCATCGGCATGCTCGTCGACAACGCCATCGTCGTCATCGAGAACGTCTTCCGCCACCTGGAGGAGGGCGAGGGGCCCGACCAGGCCTCGATCGCCGGGGCGGGCGAGGTCGGCATGGCCATCACCGCCTCGACCCTGACGACGATCGCCGTCTTCTTCCCCATGATCTTCGCCTCCGGCATCACCGGCAAGATGACCCAGGCCCTGGGCCTGTCCATCACCTTCTCGCTCCTGGCCTCGCTCTTCGTCGCCCTGACGGTCATCCCCCTGTCCACCTCGCTCCTCTTCCGCACCAAGAAGAGTCTTCGGTCCATCGCCAAGGCTCCCGAGGAGCGCCAGTTCGCCAGGGCCCGGGCGCTCTACAGGACGTGGCTCGAGAAGGCCCTCCGCCACCGCCGCTGGGTCCTCGGCGGCGCCGTCCTGGCCCTCGTCGTCTCCCTGGCCATCGTCCCCTTCCTGGGCACGGAGTTCATGCCGTCCCAGGACATGGACATGATCATGCTCAAGGTCCGCCTGCCCGTCGGCACGGCCCTCGAGGAGACCGACCGGGTCGTGGGCCTGGTCGAGAACGTCATGTCGGCCATGCCGGAGATCACCATGATCTCCGCCCAGGTCGGCTCCCAGGTCGAGCAGGACGCCGGCGACGCCGCGTCGTCCTTCACCAACACCGGGACGCACGAGGGCCTGCTCTGGGTCGGGCTGGTCAAGCGCGACAAGCGCAAGGAATCCGACAAGCAGCTCCTGGAGCGGATCCGGCGGAAGCTGCCGAACCTGCGCGACGTCAAGTTCGAGGCGCTCGACATGAACCAGCAGATGCTGGGCGGGGCCGCGGCCCCCGTCGACATCAAGCTCTTCGGCAAGGACCTGCCCACCCTCAAGGACAAGGCCGACCAGATCGTCCGGCTCATCTCCGGGATCGAGGGCCTGCGCGACCTCACCCACACGCTCGTCGCCGGGAAGCCCGAGGTCCAGATCCACATCGACCGCGAACGGGCCGCCCGTCTGGGCCTGTCCGTGTACCAGGTGGCCAACACCGTCCAGACGGCCACCCTGGGCCGCGTGGCCACGCGCTACCGCGAGGGCAGCGACGAGATCGACGTCCGGCTCCGCTTCAAGGAACAATACCGCGACAGCATGGACGAGATCCGGAGCATCCCGCTCCGCACGGCTTCCGGCCAGACCGTCTACCTGGAGCAGGCCGCCGACATCTCGACCGGCGAGGGCCCGATCATGATCAACCGCGAGAACCAGGCCCGCCGGGTCTCGGTCACGGCCAACATCGCCGGGCGGGACCTCGGCAGCGTCGTCCGCGAGATCAAGTCCCGGCTGGCGGGCTTCGAGAAGGGCTTGCCGCCGGGATATTTCCTCGAGTACGGCGGCTCTTACGAGCAGATGCAGGAGGCCTTCCTCATCCTGGCCGGCGCCTTCGCCCTGGCCATCCTCCTCGTCTACATGATCATGGCCTCCCAGTTCGAGCACTTCACCCACCCCTTCATCATCATGTTCACCGTGCCCCTGGGCATCGTCGGGGTCATCTTCGGGCTCCTGATCACGGGCCGGACGGTCAGCCTGGCCGCCGGGGTCGGGGTCATCATGCTGGCCGGCATCGCCGTCAACAACGGCATCGTCATGATCGACTACATCAACCAGCTGATCAAGAAGGGGATCGATAGGAAGCAGGCCATCCTCGACGGCGCGACGACGCGCCTGCGGGCCGTCCTGCTGACCGCGCTGACGACCGTCCTGGGCACCCTGCCGATGGCCCTGTCCCGGTCGTCGGGGTCCGAGTTCCGGGCCCCCATGGGCGTCGCCATCGCCTTCGGGCTGGCCGCCACGACCGTGTTGACGCTCTTCGTCCTTCCCGTCATCTACAGCGTGGTCAACAAGATACGCTTCAAGGAAAAAACGGGGGCGGCGGCCTAGGACTTGTACTTCAGGAACGCGCCGATCCCCCCGTAGCGGTCCAGCTTCGACGGCGGGGTGACTTGCC
>CAZFBC010000187.1:0-3407 GCA_964517245.1 uncultured Eubacteriales bacterium
TCCGGACCGTCTTCGAGATCGCCCGGGAGGTCAAGGCCAAGGCCTGCGCCGTCGTGGACTCCGACCTGAGAAGCATCACCCCGGAGTGGATCGAGCTCCTGATCAAGCCCGTCCTCGAGGAGGGCTACGATTACGTCGCGCCGTACTACCTGAGGCACAAGTACGACGGGACCATCACCAACACCATCGTCTACCCGCTGACCCGGGCCCTCTACGGCCAGCGCATCCGCCAGCCGATCGGCGGGGACTTCGGGTTCTCCGGCCGGCTGGCCTCGTTCTACCTGGGCAAGGACGTCTGGGAGAGCGACGTCGCCCGGTTCGGCATCGACATCTGGATGACGACGACGGCCATCGCCAACGGCTTCAAGATCTGCCAGGCCTTCCTGGGCGCCAAGATCCACGACGCCAAGGACCCCGGCGCCGACCTCAGCGCCATGCTGCACCAGGTCGTCGGCTCGGTCTTCGATCTCATGGAGGAATACCAGGGGACCTGGCGGACGGTCGCGGGGTCGGAACCGGTCGCCACGTTCGGATTCGCCTACGCCGTCGGCCTCGAGCCCATCCCGGTCAACCTGGAGAAGATGATGGAGAAGTTCCGCATGGGCGTGCGGGAGCTGGCTCCCTTTTACGGCACGTTCCTGCCCGCGGACGTCCTGGCCTTCCTGCGCGACCTGGCCGCCCGGCCGGACCGCGGGAGCTTCGTCTACCCGGATCCCGAGTGGGTGAGGACCATCCTCCATTTCGCCCTGGCCTGCCACCGCAAGACGGCCAGCCGGGAGCACATCATCAAGTCGCTCACGCCCCTCTACCTCGGCAAGGTCGCCTCGTTCGTCATCGATACCTGGGACAGCACCGCCGATCAGGTCGAGGGCCGGCTCGAGGAGCTCTGCCTCTCCTTCGAGAGGGACAAGAGACAACTGGTCGAGAGGTGGGACGGGAAGGCCTGAGCCCCGGTCCCCCAAGGAGGTCGCCATGAAGAGTTTCTTCGACAAGGTCCTCATCGAGCCGCTGCGGGACGTCGCCCAGAAGCTCGTGGCCTTCCTGCCCAACCTTCTCACCGGGATCGTCGTCTTCGTCGCCGGCCTGGTTCTGGCCTGGATCGTCAAGCTCCTCGTCGTCCGGATCGTCAAGCTCCTCAAGCTGGACGCGGCCTTCGCGCGCGCGGGCGTCACCGACGCCCTGCAGAGGATGGCCGTCCGGGACACGCCGGCCAAGCTCGTCGGCCGGATGTTCTTCTGGCTCGTCGCCTTCATCTTCTTCGTGCTCGCTCTGAGCGTGATGAGGGTGCCGGTGATCGACCAGCTGCTCGAGAGGTTCCTCATCTACCTGCCCAACATCTTCGTCGCCCTGGTCATCCTGGCCTTCGGCTGGTTCCTCGGCAACTTCCTCGGGCGGGCCGCCCTCATCGCCTCTGTGAACGCCGGCGTCAAGCTCTCCGCCCTGCTCGGCAAGGGGGTCAAGGGCGTCATCGTCCTGTTCGCCTCCGTCATGGCCTTCGAGCAGCTCGGCATCGGACGGCAGACGATGGTCGCCGCGTTCGCCATCGTGTTCGGCGGGGCCGTGCTGGCCCTGGCCCTGGCCTTCGGCCTGGGCGGCCGGGACATCGCCAGGACGTTCCTGGAGAAGCGCCTGAAAAAGGACGACGGGGCCGGCGGCGACGACGGGCTGAAGCATATCTGAGGAGCGCTTCCCTTTTTCCCGCTCCGGGCCTATAATTTGCCGCAACCGAAGGATCCCCGACCCGAACGCGCATGATACCGACCACCCCGAAAGGAACATCCTGACTTGGACCGCGACGACGGCACGCTCGGCGGCAAGATCCGGCGGACCCTGATCGGGAAACCCCGCGACATCAAGGACCCCCGCCTCTTCCACAAGATCGCCCTGATCCCGGTCCTGGCCTGGATCGGCCTCGGCGCCGACGGGCTGTCCTCCGCCTCCTACGGCCCCGAGGAGGCCTTCAAGGTCCTCGGCGAGCACACCTATCTGGCCGTGGCGCTGGCCGCGGCCACGGCCCTGACCGTCTTCATCATCTCCTTCGCCTACTCGCGCATCATCGAGCACTTCCCGACGGGCGGCGGCGGCTACGTGGTCGCCACCCACACCCTGGGCGAAAAGGCCGGGGTCATCTCCGGCAGCGCCCTCCTCGTCGACTACATGCTGACGATCACCGTCTCCATCGTCGCCTGCGGGGACGCCCTTTTCAGCTTCTTCCCCGCCTCGGCCCAGCCGCTCAAGACCCCGTTCGAGGTCCTGGCCATTCTCTTCCTCGTCGTCATCAACCTCCGCGGCGTCAAGGAGTCGGTGACCCTTCTGGCCCCGATCTTCGTCGTCTTCGTCCTGACCCACGCCCTCCTCATCGGCTACGGCGTCCTGAAGCACGTCCCCGAGATCGGGGCGGTGGCCGCCGATGTTCGCGCCGGCTTCCGGGGCGGCCTGGCGACGCTCGGCCTGGGCGGAATGGCCCTGCTCTTCCTCCGCGCCTTCTCGCTCGGCGGCGGCACCTACACGGGCATCGAGGCCGTCTCGAACGGCCTCCAGATCCTGCGCGAGCCCCGGGTCGCGAACGGCAAGAAGACCATGCTCTACATGTCCGTGTCGCTGGCCCTGACGGCGGGCGGCATCCTCGTCTGCTACCTTTTGCTCGGCGTCTCGCCGGTCGCGGGCAAGACCCTCAACGCTGTCCTCGCCGGAGAGGTCTTCGGCGCCTGGAGCTTCGGGGGCGCGCTGGCCCTCGTGACCATCTTCACCGAGGGCGCCATCCTGCTCGTGGCCGCGCAAGCCGGGTTCGTCGACGGGCCCCGGGTCCTCGGCAATATGGCCGTCGACTACTGGTTCCCGCACCGCTTCGCCTCCCTCTCCAGCCGGCTGACCATGCAGAACGGCGTCCTGCTCATGGGCGGCGCGGCCGTCGCCCTGCTCCTCTACTCACGCGGTCGGATCTCGACGCTTATCGTCATGTACTCCATCAATGTCTTCCTGACCTTTACCCTGTCGCAGCTCGGCATGTCCCGGTACTTCGTCCGCGGCCGGGCCAAGGACCCGCGCTGGAAGAGGCGCCTCTCCGTTCACCTCGTCGGACTTGCCGTCTGCCTGTCCATCCTGGTGGTCACGGTCCTCGAGAAGTTCGGCCACGGCGGCTGGCTGACGCTCCTCATCACTTCGGTCGTGGTCGCCTTGTGCTACCTCATCAAGGGCCACTACAACCGGGTCCGCCGGGGCGTCCGCGAGCTCGACGACATGCTCGTGGCCATCCCCCACAAGGGCGCCTACAACGCCTGGCCGGCCGACCCCAGGGAGATGACGGCGATCCAGCTCGTCAACGGCTACTCAGGCTTCGGGGTCCACACCTTCCTGTCCATCATCCGCGGCTTTCCGGGCCTCTACAAGAACTTCGTCTTCGTCTC
>CAZFBC010000187.1:3507-5076 GCA_964517245.1 uncultured Eubacteriales bacterium
GCTTCCTCGCGGCGCAGGCCCCCGCGGCCAAGCCGGCGCCGGCCGGGCCCCCTCCCCTCGCCGTCCAGAAGATCACGGACAGCCTCTTCCTCGTCGAGGGCGGTTCGGGCGCCAACACCGCCTTCTACGTCCGCGGGGACGAGGTCGTCGCCGTCGACGCCAAGATGACCCCCGAGGCCGCCGCCGCGATGATCGCCGGGATCCGCGGCGTCACGTCGCTGCCGCTGAGGACCCTGGTCATCACCCACAGCGACGGGGACCACGTCAACGGCCTGCCCGGTTTCCCCAAGGGGCTGGACATCGTGGCCCACGAGACCTGCAAGTCCGACATGGCGGCCGCCGCCGCGACGCTGCCGGCCCTCGGGGACTACCTGCCGACCCGGACCTACGCCGGGCCGCGCCTCGCCCTGAGGACGGGCATGCGGCCCGTCGAGCTGGCCTATTTCGGGCCGGCCCACACGAGCGGCGACACGGTCGTCATCTTCCCCGAGGAGAAGGCCGTCTTCGTCGGCGACCTCCTGTTCGTCGGGCGGGACCCCCTCGTCCACCGACACAAGGGCGGGAACTCGTTCGGGTACGTCAAGACGCTCGAGGGACTCCTGGCCCTCCGGCCGGAGGTCGAGGTCTTCCTGTCCGGCCACGCCTCCCCCCTGGGCCGGGCCGACGTCGAGGGCCTGCGAAAGTCCATGGCGGACAAGCAGGCCGCGGTCAAGGCCATGATCGCCGAGGGCAAGAGCCTCGAGGACGTCAAGAAGGCCTTCGGCGTCGAGGACCGCCCGGCCGCGCCGGGCGGCCGCCGCTGGCTCAGCCTCGTCGAGACGATCTGGCTCGAGCTCACGGAAAAGAAGTAGGCCATGAGGAGGCACTCGGCCGCGATCGCCGCCGCGGGACTGGCGCTCGTCCTCGCCGCGGCGGCCTGCCGCCCGGGCCCGGCGGGCCGGGCCGTCGTCGAGGAGGGGACCGAGGTCGTCCGGACCTATCCCTTCTCCGATCCCGATCCGGTGCCGATCTTCGCCCGGTCGTCGATGTGGGGCCAGGGGGCCAGGCTCTATCCCTATTTCTTCTTCGACCGCTTCACGGCCGAGCCGGTCGACAGGCCGTGGACGGTCGTCCGGCTCAAGAACCGCCACATCGAGGTCGCCGTCCTGCCCGGGGTCGGCGGCAAGGTCTGGGGCGCCGTCGAGCGCGCGACCGGCCGCGAGTTCCTCTACTGGAACGACGTGCTCAAGTTCCGCCAGATCGCCCTGCGCGGGCCGTGGACCTCGGGAGGCATCGAGTGGAACTTCGGCGTCGTCGGCCACGCCCCGTGGACGGCGACCCCCGTCGACTACCTGCTCCGCAGGAACCCCGACGGCAGCGTCTCCTGCGTCGTCGGCACGATGGACCTGCCCTCGCGGACCCGCTGGAGCGTCACCGTCACCCTGCCCGCGGACGGGGCCGTTTTCGAGACCGACGCGCTCTGGGTCAACACGACGCCCTTCAGCCAGTCCTATTACGCCTGGTCCTGCGCCGCCGTGAAGACGGCCGAGGACCTCAAGTACATCTTCCCCGGGCGCTGGTTCATCGGCC
>CAZFBC010000188.1:0-5053 GCA_964517245.1 uncultured Eubacteriales bacterium
TCATGGAGGTCGAGGTCGAGGTCGACGAGACCGACGTCATCGGCGTCGCCCTCGGGCAGACGGCCGACGTCCGCGTCGACGCCCTGCCGGACACGGTCTTCAAAGGCCAGGTCACCGAGATCGGCAGCTCCGCCATCCAGAAGGCGACGGGCGGCGTCTCGACCCAGGAATCGAAGGACTTCAAGGTCGTCGTCACCCTCGAGGACCCCTCCCACAGGCTCAAGCCCGGCCTGTCCGCCTCGGCCGACATCATCGTGGCCGAGAAGAAGCAGGTCCTGGCCGTGCCCATCTCCGCCCTAGTCCTCCGGGACAAGGAGGCCGCCGACAAGGACGCCCAGGCCGCCCCGAAGGAGGAGGAGGGCGTCTTCGCCGTCGTGGACGGGCGGGCCAAGTTCACGCCCGTCGCCAAGGGCATCGCCGGCGGGATGATGATCGAGATCGTCTCCGGCCCGGCCGAAGGGCAGGACATCGTCACCGGGCCCTACGCCTCCCTGCGCGAGATCAAGGACGGCGTCCTCGTCAAGGCCGAGGCCAAGAAGGACGAGAAAACCTCATGAGCGGGAACGATCCCGTCGTCATCCTCGCCGAGGACCTCTGGAAGGTCTACCAGCTCGGCGAGCAGCGGGTCGAGGCCCTCCGGGGCGTCTCCCTGACGATCGAGCGCAACGAGTTCGTGGCCATCATGGGCCCGTCCGGCTCGGGCAAGTCGACCCTGATGAACCTCATCGGCTGCCTGGACACGCCGACCTCCGGCGTCTACCGGCTCAACGGCAAGCTCGTCAGCGCCATGTCCGAGGACGACCTGGCCTTCACCCGGAACCGCGAGATCGGCTTCGTCTTCCAGGTCTTCAACCTGCTCGCGCGGGCCTCGGCCTTCCACAACGTCGAGCTCCCCCTCGTCTACGCCGGCATGAAGAAGGCCGAGCGGCAGGCCCGGGCCCGGCGGGCCCTGGAGCGGGTCGAGATGAAGGACCGGATGGCCCACAAGCCGGCCGAGCTCTCGGGCGGCGAGCGCCAGCGCGTGGCCGTGGCCCGGGCCCTGGTCAACGAGCCGTCGCTGCTGCTCGCCGACGAGCCGACGGGGAACCTGGACTCGCGGACGGGCCGGGAGATCCTCAACCTCTTCCACCGGATCCACGATCAGGGCAACACGATCATCATGGTCACCCACGACCGCGAGGTCGCCGACCAGGCCCAGCGCATCATCCACATCCGCGACGGGCAGATCGAGAAGGACGAGCGGAAAGGAGCCCCGGCATGAGCCTCATCCAGCGCATCAAGGGCGTCTTCTTCGAGCCCAAGGCCGTGTTCGACGGGCTGGCGGCCAAGCCCGCCTGGATCGACGCGCTCGTCGTCCTCCTCGTCGCCCTCATCGCCTTCAACCTCCTCGTCGCCCCGCACTTGCAGAAGGACCGGCTCGCGCTGATCAAGGACAACGCCGCGCTGAAGGAGCGCCTGGGCGAGGACGCCTACGCCAGGATGATCGAGCAGACGGAGCGCCCTTCCCGGGGCGGCCGGATCGTCCAGATCTTCGTCACGACGCCGCTGTTCCTCGTCGCCGGGCTCCTCCTCCAGAGCCTGCTCCTCCTCATCATGGGGCGCCTCTCGTCCACCCAGGGCACCTACGTCCAGGTCCTGTCGGCGCTCGTCCACGCCAGCCTGGCGGACAAGCTCATCGGCAACGCCGTCCGCCTGGCCCTCATCCTGGTCCGGAAGTCCGCCGCGCAGGTCTCGACCGGGCTGGCCCTGTTCTTCCCGAACCTGGAGGTCACCTCGACGGCCTACATCGTCCTGTCCCAGGTCGACTTCTTCCAGCTCTGGCTCTTCGGCCTCCTGGCCTTCGGCCTCGCCGCGGTCTTCAAGATCGGTTTCAGGAAGGCCCTGGTCCTGTCCTACGGCCTGTGGCTGGCCAAGGCCCTGCTCAACATCGGCATCGGCGCGATCAGCATGAGCTTTCTCCGCTGAGGTTTGACTTAGGCCTCCCCGCCCGTTACATTAGGAGCATGGACGACCGGTTCGCCTCCGCGGATTCCGCCTGCGTCCCGTTCGCCAGGGCCCTGGCCGAGATCTGGAGGCAGGGGCTGAGCGGCTCCCTCTACGTCAAGGCCTCCGGGGTCCCCAAGTGCCTGTCGTTCGAGCGGGGCGCCCTCGTGCTCGACGCCGTGTCCTTCGAGGAGAAGGACTTCCTCCGCTACCTCCTGACCACGGGCCGGACCGACCTCCTGGCCCTCAACCGGGTCGAGGAGCACGCCCAGAAGACGGGCGTCTCCCTGCTCCGGGCCTTCGTCGAGACCTCCCTGTTCGAGCCCGAGGCGCTGTGGGCCCTCCTCGGATCCTACGCCCGGGAGGAAGCGCTGGCCCTCTTCGACGTCCCCGACGCCCCGCGCGAGTTCCACACGCGGACCGGATCGCCGAGCCGCGTCCTCGTCGACGCGATCGACGTCCCCGGCCTCGTCCTCGAGGGCGTCCGGAGGTCGGGCGGCTGCGCCGGCGCCGACCAGGCCCTCCCCGCCCCCGGGGAGACCGTCCGGCGCCTTCCGGCCAGCTCTCCCGACGCCTTCGGGCTCTCGCTCACGGAGAAGTACGTCCTCGGCCTCCTCGACCCGCCGAGGACCATGGCCGAGATCTCGGCCGCGAGCGACGTCGGCGAGGCCGAGACCCGCCGGGCCCTCTTCGCCCTGATCTCCCTGGGCCTGGCCGGCGCGGCCGGCCCCAAGCCGAAGACGGCCCGGCTCGGGCCCGACATGTCCCTGGCGGGCATGGACCGGCTCATGGGCCTGTTCAACGCCAAGTGCGCCTTCGTCTTCAAGTACGTCACCAAGGAGATCGGGCCGGTCGCCTCCAACCTCGTCGGCAAGGCCCTGGACGAGGTCCGCGACAGCCTCGACCCGGCCTTCCAGGGCGCGGAGCTCAAGCCGGACGGCCGGCTCGAGGTCAAGACCCTGCTCAAGGTCAACGCCAACATCGTCGGCGACGAATGCCGGAAGAGCATGCTCCGGAGCATGGACGAGGTCCTCGCCGCGGAGGTCCTCCTCGTCAAGCGCACCCTCGGGCCGGAGCACGAAGCCGCGCTCGTCCGGAGCCTGGAGAAGGTCGGAGAGACCCCGTGAAGCGGCGCCAGCTCTTCGCCCTGCTCCTCTTCGCCTCCCTGCTCGCCGTCTGGGTCCTGGTCCAAATTGTCCTCTGACGCCCTGGTCGTCGTCCTCGGCCCGACCGCGGTCGGCAAGAGCCGGGTCGCCGTCGACCTGGCCCTCCGCTTCGGCGGCGAGGTCGTCAACGGCGATTCCATCCAAGTCTACCGCGGCTTCGACATCGGCACCGACAAGCCGACGGCGGAGTCGAGGCGCGGCGTCCCCCATCACCTCGTCGACATCGTCGGGCCCGAGGTCCAGTTCACGGCCGCGGACTTCGTCCGGGAGGCGCTGGCCGCCGCCCGGGACATCGCCTCACGCGGCAAGGTCCCCGTCGTGGCCGGGGGGACGGGCCTGTACCTCAAGGCCCTCCTCGACGGGCTCTTCCCGGAGCCCGGCCGCGACCCGGCCGTCCGGGCGGCGCTCGAGGCCGAGGCGCGGGAGAAGGGCCTCGACGTCCTCTTCCGCCGGCTCGAGGCCGTCGACCCGGACTACGCCCGCAAGGTCCGCGGCCGGGACCGCGTCCGCATCGTCCGGGCCCTCGAGGTCCACGCGGCCACCGGCCGGCCCATCTCCGAGCACTTCCGGGCGACGGAATCCCCGGTCAAGGGGCGGACGGTCGTGCGGCTCGGCCTCCGTCTCGAGCGGGAGGAGCTCCGCCGCCGCATCGGCGACCGCGTCGACCGGATGTTCGAGCGCGGCTTCGTCGACGAGGTCCGCGGGCTCCTCGCGCGGGGCGTCCCCGAGACCGCGCCGGCCTTCCGGGCCCTGGGCTACGGGCACGTCCTGAGGCATCTCCGGGGCGAGATCGGCCGCGCCGAGGCCGCCGAGCTGACCAAGACGGACACCCGCCAGTACGCCAAGCGGCAGATGACCTGGTTCCGGAAGATGGACGGCGTGGCCTGGTTCTCGCCCGAGGACCGGGCGGCCCTTGAGGAACACGTCCGGAACGGATTACAATAGGCTTTCGAGTCCCATGGAACGCGCCATCCTCATCAACGTCGCCACGACCCGGGCGGAAAAGGCCGAGGCCGAGGAATCGCTGTCGGAGCTGGCCGGGCTGGCCGCCGCGGCCGGGGCCGAAGTGGTCGGCAAGGTCTGTCAGGTCCGGCCGCGCCTCAACCCCCGCTGGCTCGTCGGGCAGGGCAAGGTCGGGGAGATCGCCCGCGAGGCCCGCGAGGCCGGCGCCGACATGGTCGTCTTCGACCGCAACCTCAGCGCCGCCCAGCAGCAGAACCTCGAGGACGAGGTCAAGGTCAAGGTCGTCGACCGGACCCAGCTCATCCTCGACATCTTCGCCCAGCGCGCCCGGACGAACGAAGGCAAGCTCCAGGTGGAGCTGGCCCAGCTGAGCTACCAGCTGCCGCGCCTGCGCGGCAAGGGCCTCAGCCTGACCCAGCAGGGCGCCGGGATCGGCACCCGGGGCCCCGGCGAGAAGAAGCTCGAGGTCGACCGGCGGCGCATCACCGACCGCATCGCCAGGATCAAGAAGGACATCGACGGCCTCGGCCAGCGCCGCTCGGGCCAGCGCCGGGGCCGGCGCGAGGGCCCCGTGCCCACGGTCGCGCTCGTCGGCTACACCAGCGCGGGCAAGTCGACGCTCTTCAACCTGCTGGCCGAGGAGCGGCGCTACACCTCGGCCAACCTCTTCTCGACCCTCGACCCCCTGCTCCGCCGGGTCTCCCTCCCCGACGGGTCCTTCTTCTTCCTCTCCGACACGGTCGGCTTCATCAAGAGGCTGCCGGTCGAGCTGGTCACCTCGTTCCGGGCCACCCTCGAGGAGGTCGGCGAGTCGGACTGCATCTGCCACGTCGTCGACGTCGCCTCCCCCGCCGCGGAGCACCAGCTCGCCGCGGTGGAAGGCGTGCTGGCCGACCTCGGCGTCTCCGGCGTCCCCGTCGTCAAGGTCCTCAACAAGATCG
>CAZFBC010000189.1:0-2293 GCA_964517245.1 uncultured Eubacteriales bacterium
CATGAAGACCCTGCTCGTCGTCAATCCGGCCGCCGGCCACGGCCGCGGCAAGAAGTCCTTCGAGCTCCTCGAGGGGCGCCTCCGGGCCGCCGTCCCCGGCCTCGAGGTCCGCTTCTCCGAGTACGCCGGCCACGCCGTCGAGATCGGCCGCGAGGCCGCCGCCCTCGCCCCCGCCTCCGCCTACGACCGCGTCCTCTGCCTCGGCGGCGACGGCACGCCCTACGAGGTCCTCAACGGCCTCTACGCCGAGGGCCGCCCCGCCCGGGTCCCCGAGATCGGCCAGATCCCGGCCGGCACCGGCAACTCCTTCATCCGCGACTTCGGCATCGAGACAGCGGACCAGGCCCTCGACGCCATCCTGGCCGGCCGCAGCCGCAAGGTCGACCTGGTCGAGTTCGAGGAGCAGGAGCGCGGCCAAACCGTCCTCCGCCACTCCCTCAACATCATCGGCGTCGGCCTCATCGCCGACATCCTCCGCCTGACCAACGAGCGCCTCAAGTTCATGGGCTCGGCCGGCTACAGCGCGGCCGTCCTGGCGCGCCTCGTCGGCGGCCTGTCGAACCGCATCGCCATCGAGGCCGACGGCCGGCGCCTCGACGCCGAGAACAGCGCCCTCGTCGTCTCCAACTCGAAGTTCACGGGCGGCAAGATGATGATCGCGCCGCTGGCCGACGCCTCCGACGGCCTGGCCGACCTGGTCCTCTTCAACAACGTCAACCGCCGCGAGATCGTCTCCATCTTCTCCGGCGTCTTCTCCGGGAAGCACCGGGACCACCCCAAGGTCCACATGCGCCAGGCCGCCGCGATCACGGTCGAGTCCGACCCGCCGCTGCGCCTCATGGCCGACGGCGAGCTCGTCGGGTGGACGCCGCTGCGGATCAGGGTCCTGCCGGGCGAGATCACGTTCCTGGCATGATGGCCCGGGCCCGCTCGCTCCTCCTCTGGCTCGTCACGCTGCCCGTCTTCGTCGCCGCCTGCGCCGCGGTCTGGCTGGCCTCGTTCGTGACCCGCGGCCGGGCCCTCGAGCGGCTTATCAAGGGCGGCAGCCGGGCCACGCTCCTCGTCGCCGGCGTGCGCCTGCGCGTCCGCGGCCGCGAGAACGCCGTCCCGGGCCGGCAGTACGTGGCCATGATGAACCACGTCAACTTCTTCGACCCGCTCGTCTTCCAGGCCGCCATCCCGCCGGCCCTGCGCGGCGTCGAGGAGGAGAGCCACTTCCGCTGGCCGGTCTACGGCGGCACCATCCGACGCGTCGGCATGTTCCCCATCAGCCGCAAGGACACCGCCAGCGCCGTCGAGACCCTGCGCCGGGCCGCGGCCTGGCTCCGCGGGCGGCCCGACGTCTCGTTCGGCATCATGCCCGAGGGGACGCGGACGCTCGACGGCCGCCTCGGGCCGTTCAAGCGCGGCGGCTTCCTCATGGCCGTCGACGCGGGCCTCGACATCCTGCCCGTCGTGCAGAGCGGCGCCTTCGAGGTCGCGCGCAAGGGGAGCCTGGCCATCCGGCCCGGGCGGGTCGACGTGACCGTCGAGCCGGCGGTGCCGACGGCGGGCTACACGAAGGAGACCGTCCAGGAGCTCATCGACCGCGTGCGCGGCGTTTTCCTGGAACGGCTCGGGGAACGCCCGGAACGCCCATGACCTCCGCGGCCGGCCGGCCGCGCCCGACGAGCCCGGCCATTTGCCGCATCGGGCGCTCGGTGTGGGCGAAGAAGGCCTTGAGCCCCTCGCAGAGGTAGCTGAGCCCCGGCCCGCCGTCCGGGGCGCGGAGGACGCGGTTCTTCGGGCACTCCCCGTGGCAGGCGAAAAGGTAGGCGCAGTCGCGGCAGGCGCCCGGCAGCGCCTCCGACTTGGCCCGGCCGAAGGCCCGCTGCTTCTCCGACGCGGCCAGGTCTGCGAGCGGCGCCTCGAGGATGTTCCCCAGGCGGTGCCGCGGCGCGACGAAGTGGTCGCAGGCGTAGAGGTCGCCGTTGTGCTCGAGGGCCAGCGCGTCGCCGCACTCCCGCCGCAAGACGCAGAGCGTCGACTCGCCGTAGACGTAGGCCGCGAGGACGCTGTCGAAGAAGGTGACGAACATCGTGCCGACGTCGCGGCGGACCCACTCGTCGAAGATCGCGACGAGGAAGCGGCCGTAGTCGACGGGGCCGACCGTTCGCTCGCTCACGCGCGCACCCGTCCCCTCCGAGGCGCCGCCGTCGTCCCCGCGCTCCCCCCCAGCGGCCTCGACGACGGGGATGAGCTGGACGTAGCGCGCCCCGATCTCGTCGCGGAAGAAGCGGTAGACGTCGAGCGG
>CAZFBC010000189.1:2393-5024 GCA_964517245.1 uncultured Eubacteriales bacterium
CTGCCCGGGCCGCGCGTGCCGCCTCTCCGCTTCGACGGCCCGCTTGAAAAAATCGATCCCCATGAGCGTCGGCTCGCCGCCCTGCCAGGCGATCTCGACCTCGGCCAGCCCCGCGGCCGCGCCGGCCTCGAGCGTCTGCCGGACGTAGCTCTCCATGACCTCGTCGGACATGCGGAAGTCCGAGCCCGGGTAGAGCCCCTCCTTCTCCAGGTAGAAGCAGTAGTCGCAGGCGCAGTTGCACCTCGCCCCCGTCGGCTTGGCCAGGACGTGGAAGGGGCGCGGGGCCACGGGGCCTATCCGGCCGTCTCGCCCGAGAAACGGACGAACGAGAAGCATTCCGGGATGTGCGAGTCGTAGACGCCGTGCCGGTTGAGGGCCCAGCCGGGGTGCGGCTCGACGGCGGCGCCGCAGCTCTCCAGGAGCTCGAAGCGCGAGAAGTCCATGCGCCAGACGTCGCCCGGGCGCGGCGGCACGGGGCGCGTCCCGGCCAGGGCCGCCATGCCCCGCCACGGGAAAGCGATCTCGGCCGTCCAGCCCTCGTCGACGTCCGAGGGGTCGTTGAGCGTGCCCTGGACCTGAACGGCCGCCCGCATCCCCGGGAAGTCCCAGTCCATGAAGGCCCAGCGGGCGCCGCGCGGGTGCCGGCCGTGGCGCATCGCGTCCTGGAAGCCGCCGAGGACGTCGACCCGCCGCTCCCTCAGGTCGAACTCGGGCGTGTCGAACCGGCTCCCCTTCCTGAGGGCGTCCTGCCAGACGTAGAACACTTCGTAGACCGTGCCGAGGGCGTTGATCTCGAATTCGTAGTAACAGTCTTCTCCGCCGATGAAGATCTCGACGTCGTTCTCGGTCCAGACGAGCGCGTCGCGTTCGGCGAGCCGCGCCCTGACGTCCGGTTCCTTCACCCAGAACGCGACGTAGAGGCTCTCGTCGTCCCAGAGCGAGGCCATGCGCGTCTCGAGGAAGCCGGGGACGCCGCTGACGAGGTCGACGAACCGGCCCGACTTCGCCGCTCCCCGCCAGGCGGGCTTGTCGAGGTCGCCGTCGACCGCGATCGGGCCCGGCGCCCGACGACAGGTGTAATGCTCCAGCTCGCTCTCGCCGCAGCCGTAACGGGCCTTCTTCATCCTGACCTCCCCGTGGTTTCTCCCTGGAATTATCTTACGAATTTCGGTGACACACAACTCCATACACTTCATTCACCGCGAAACGAACGGACGAAGGCCGGGCGCAATCTTGATTTAAGCGGCGGGGAGGCCTATCTTAGTAACGAGGCCGGGAACATACGGGCCCGGACTGAACATGCGCCAAAACCGCTTGCCATCTCTACTCGCGGCCCTCTTCGTCCTCGCCGCGCCGGCGGTCCCGTCTTCGCAGACCGCCGCGGCCGTCGCCGCGCCCCAGCCTCCCCCGTCCTCCCGCCTCTCCCTCGACGCCCTCCTCGCCAAGGCCGCCGAGTACTGCCGCAGGCTCGAGAGCTCGGCCTTCGACTTCGTCTGCCGCGAGGAGATCACGGAGTCGATCGACCCCCGGCTGGACGCCGAGAACCGGGAGACCCCCGGGACCCGCGACGGCTGGACGGGCTACAAGGGGCCGACGATCATCCTGACCAGCTACAGGAAGCTCAAGCGCAGCTTCGTCTATGACTACCAGTGCGTCCGGGCCGGCCGGGTCATCCGCGAGACCCGGACCCAGCTCGAGGAGAACGGCAAGAGGAAGGTCGTGCCCAACGCCGAGCTCGAGACCTCCGTCGTCGTCTTCGGCAACTCGCTCCTCGGCCCCGTCGGCCTGTTCGGCGAGCGCTTCCAGCCCGACTACGTCTTCACGGTCGCCGGACAGGAGGCGCGCGGCAAGGTACGGACAGTGGTCGTCGACGCCAGACCGGCACCCGGCGCCCCGGCCACGCGCAACCTCTACGGCAAAGCCTGGTTCGACGCCGCCACGGGCGACATCCTCGAGATCGAGTGGAGCGAGAGCCGGGTCGGCCGCTTCGACGTCTTCAAGAAGCGCGGCGACCTCTACGGGCGCACGCCGCGCCTGGTCATCCGCTCGGAGTTCCGGGCCGAGAAGAACGGCATCCGATTCCCCAGCCGCATGACCGTCGAGGAGGCCTATCTCGCCAAGGGCGGCCGAGCCGTTGTCCGTTCGCGGACGGTCGTCGTCTACAAGGACTTCAAGTTCTTCACCGTCGAGTACGAGGCCCGCGACTGAGCGCGCCTCAGCGGATCGAGAACGTCTTCCCCGTCCTCGCGATCCTGCCGGTCGCCTCGTCCCCGGCCTCGATCTCGAGGCGGTACCGTCCGGGGCGAAGCTCCGGCAGGACGATCTCCAGGAGATAAAGATCGGCCTCGCCCGCGCTTCGGGCCTCGAGGACCATAGCCGTGATCTCCGCTCCCTCCGTCCCCCCCTCCGGCAGGATGCGCACGGAAAGGCCCAGTTCGGCGCTCCGCATCTCCCGCCAGAGGCACGGGAGAACGACTCCGAACGACCTCGCGCCGCGCTCCAAGCCGGCGACGAGGGGAGCGTACGTATCCGCAGGGAAGGGGAAGATCTCCGCTAGCGCCGGGGCCGCTGCCGCCCCGGCCGCTCCTTCCCCCGCGGCCGGGGGCGCGATATTGAGATAGCCGGCCTCGA
>CAZFBC010000190.1:0-4922 GCA_964517245.1 uncultured Eubacteriales bacterium
CGGACCTTCGAGGGGCGGCAGCTCGCCGAGGTCGCCTTCCCGCTCGGCGGCATCGGCACGGGCACGGTCTCGCTCGGCGGCCGCGGCAACCTCCGCGACTGGGAGATCTTCAACCGGCCCGGCAAGGGCGTCCACATGCCCTTCACCTTCTTCGCCCTCTACTGCGAGCAGGGCGGGACGAAGCTCGTCCGCGTCCTCGAGGGCCCGCTCGAGCCGCCGTTCACGACCGGCTTCGGCTTCCGCCGCGTGTTCGTTCCCGGCCTGCCGCGCATGGAGAAGGCCCGTTTCAAGGGCGAGTACCCGTTCGCCGAGGTCGAGCTCTCCGACAGCATGGTCCCGCTGGCCGTCACGCTCGAGGCCTTCAACCCGCTCGTTCCCCTGAACGCCGAGGACTCCGGCATCCCGGCCTTCGTCCTGCGCTACCGCGTCAGGAACAACGGCGCCTCGCCTGCCAAGGTCACCGTCGCCGGCTCGGTCCTCAATCCCATCGGTTTCGACGGCGAGGGCCAGGTCGACGGCCTCGGCAACGACAAGTTCGGCCAGAACGTCAACGAGGTCCGCAGGACCGCCAACCTGCGCGGCCTGGCCATGTCCTCGCGCAAGGCCGCGGCGGGGTCGCCGGCCTTCGGCACGATGGCCCTGACCACGCCCTGGCCCGACATCACCTATCTCACCCACTGGGTCCGCGGCGACTGGTGGGACGACCTGCAGATCTTCTGGGACGATTTCTCCGACGACGGCCGCCTGGCCGACCTCGACGAGGCCGCGCCGTCGCCCGACAAGCGGACCGACGTCGGGACGCTCGGCCTGACGGCGACCATCCCTCCCGGCGGGGAGGTCGTGCTGCCCTTCATCCTGTCCTGGAGCTTCCCGAACGTCCTCAACTATTTCGACGTCGTCCCCGAACAGCGCGGCCGCGTCCTCAAGAACCATTACGCCGCGAAGTTCCCCGACGCCTGGTGCGCGGCCGAATATCTCCAGGCCAACCTCGGCCGCCTCGAGGCGGAGAGCCGCGCCTTCCACCGGGCCTTCTTCGCGACGACCGTGCCGCCCCACGTCCTCGACGCCGTCTCCAGCCAGGCGGCCATCATCCGGACGACGACCGGGATGCGGCTCGAGGGCGGCCGCTTCTTCGGCTTCGAAGGCTGCGGCGACCAGAGCGGCTGCTGCCCCCTCAACTGCGCCCACGTCTGGAACTACGCCCAATCGCTGGCCTTCCTCTTCCCGGAGCTCGAGCGGTCCATGCGCGAGACCGACTTCCTCGACAACGTCAAGCCCGACGGGGCCATGGCCTTCCGGACCTCCCTGCCGACAGGCAGCGGCGTCCTGTGGGGATTCAAGCCGGCGGCCGACGGCCAGATGGGGCGCATCATCAACCTCTACCGCGACTGGCAGATCTCGGGCGACCTCGAATGGCTGCGCCGCCTCTGGCCGCAGGCCAAGAAGGCCCTCGACCACGCCTGGACGACCTGGGACGCCGACCGCGACGGGCTGATGGAAGGGGAGCAGCACAACACTTACGACATCGAGTTCTACGGCCCGAACAGCATGATGGGCGCCTTCTACCTCGGCGCCCTCAAGGCCGGCACGGCCATGGCCGCGGCCGTGGGCGACCTCGCGTCGGCCAAGGCCTACCTGGCGATGTTCAACAAGGGCCGGGCCGCCTACGACGCGACGCTCTGGAACGGCGAGTACTACGTCCAGAAGTACGCCGGGGTCATGGAGAAGAAGTACCAGTACGGCGAGGGCTGCCTCTCCGACATGCTCCTCGGCCAGTGGCTGGGCATGGTCGCGGGGCTCGACCGCTACCTTCCGGCCGACCGCGTCCGCTCGTCCCTCCGGGCGATCTACACGTACAATTTCCGCGAGGACTTCCGCGACTTTTCCAACGTCCAGCGGACCTACGCCCTCAACGACGAGCAGGGGCTGCTCCTCTGCTCGTGGCCCAAGGGCGGCCGGCCGCCGCTGCCCTTCCCGTACTCCGACGAGGTCTGGACGGGCATCGAGTACCAGGTCGCCTCCCACCTCATCTACGAGGGGCTGGTCGAGGAGGGCCTGCGCGTCGTCAAGGCCGTGCGCGACCGCTACGACGGCTTCCGGCGCAACCCCTGGGACGAGGTCGAGTGCGGCCACCACTACGCCCGGGCGATGTCGTCGTGGGGCGTCCTGCTGGCCCTGGCCGGCTACTCCTATTCCGCGCCCGAGATGTGCATGGGCTTCGCCCCCAGGATCAACGCCGGCGACTTCCGGACGGTCTGGACGGCGGGCTCCGGCTGGGGGACCTACTCCCAGAAAGAGGACCCGGGCCGAGGCCTGTCCCTGACGCTCGAGACCGCGGCGGGCTCGGTCGACCTCAAGGACTTCCTGGTCGCCCTGCCCGCCGAGGCGGCCGGGAAGGCCGTCCGCTCGGTCAAGGCCGCCTCGGGCGGGGCCGCCGTCGCGACGACCCATCGCCGGACGGACGACACGGTCCGCGTCACGTGGGCCAAGCCCGTCCGGGTCGAGCCGGGCCGGCCCCTCGAGCTGACGCTCCAATTCTAGCGACAGGCCCTCTGCCGTTCTGGTAAGATAGCGCCCGATGGACCACTCCTCGTCCCGGAGGAACCGCGTGAAGAAACACCCTCTCGTTCTCCCGTCCCTCCTTCTGGCCGCCCTGGCCGCCTCGGCCTGCGGCGGGCCGGCCCCCGCCCCGGCCGACCCCGGACCCAAGGGCCACCTCTTCATCGTCGGCGGCGGCGACCGCGACGAGCCGCTGATGCGGCGGTTCGTCGAGCTGGCCGGGGCGAACGGCCCGGCCCGGGTCGTCGTCTTCACCATGGCCAGCGGCGTGCCCCACGAGGTCGGGCCCGAGCTCGTGGCCGAGTTCCGGGGCTACGGCGTTCCCGAGGTCGCCTATCACCAGCTGACGCGGGACGAGGCCATGGACCCCGGGAGCGTCCGGATCCTCGACGGCGCGACCGCCGTCTGGTTCTCCGGCGGGGACCAGTCGCGGCTGACGGCGGCCCTCCTCGACACGCCCATCCACGCCCGGCTGCTCGAGCTCTACGCGGCCGGGGGCCTCGTCGGCGGGACGAGCGCGGGGGCGGCGGTCATGAGCAAGGTCATGATCACCGGCGACGAGAAGCGGGCCGGCAACAAGGAGGGGTCCTGGGAGGCCATCCTGGCCGACAACGTCGTCCACACCCGGGGGTTCGGCTTCGTCAGGAACGTCGTCGTCGACCAGCACTTCGTCACCCGCCGGCGGCACAACCGGCTGATCAGCCTCGTCCTGGAGAACATCGCGCTCGTCGGCGTCGGCATCGAGGAGGCGACGGCCGTCCTCGTCCGTCCCGACGGCCGGTACGAGGTCCTCGGCGAGGGCCAGGTCGTCGTCTACGACGCGCGCCGGGCGACGCCGGCCAGGCTTCCGGACGGACACCTGGGGGGCCGCGGCCTGACGATGCACGTCCTGGTCGCCGGGGACGTCTACGACCCGGTCTCGGGCCGGGCGGAGGGCCCGTCGAGATGAAGATCAAAGAGCTGAAGCTGCCCCACACGCTCCTTCTCATCTACATCATGGTCGTCCTGACCGTGGTCGCCACCTGGCTCATCCCCGGCGGCGAGTACCAGCGGGTGGAGAAGGACGGCCGGACGGTCCCCGTGGCCGGCTCCTACCAGAGGGTCGAGAGCCGTCCCCAGGGGCTCGGCGGGCTGTTCGTCTCGCCGGCCCGAGGCTTCATCGACGCCGCGGCCATCATCGGCATCATCTTCATCGTCGGCGGCGCGTTCAACGTCATCCAGCGGACGGGCGCCATCACGGCCGTCATCCACAACATCACCTTCCAGTTCGGCCGGAGCAAGGCCCTGCGCGTCCTGCTCATCCCCGTGGTCATGCTCATCTTCTCGCTCGGCGGCGGCATTTGGGGGCTGTGCGAGGAGACCATGCCCTTCATCCTCATCTTCGTGCCGCTGGCCCTGTCGCTCGGCTACGACACCATCGTCGGCGTGGCCATGCCCTTCGTCGGCGCGGCGGCGGGCTTCGCGGGCGCCTTCTTCAACCCCTTCACGGTCGGCATCGCCCAGGGCATCGCCGGCCTGCCCCTGTACTCGGGGCTCGGCTACCGCCTCATCGTCTGGGCCGGCGGCACGGCCATCGCCGTCGCCGTGGTCATGCGCTACGCGGCCCGGGTCCGCCGGGACCCGAAGATCAGCCCGACCTACGAGGAGGACCTCGAGAAAAAGAAGAAGCTCAGCGTCGACGGGCCCGTCCTCGAGAGGACGCCGGTCAGCGGCGCCCACAGGCGCGTCCTCCTCGTCTTCGTCGCCGGCTTCGCCGTCATGGTCTTCGGCATCCTCAAGCACAAGTGGTACATCAACGAGATCGCCGGCGTCTTCCTGGCCATGGGCGTCCTGGCGGCGGTCGCCGGGCGGCTCTCCGGCGACGAGGCCGGCAAGGCCTTCGTCGAGGGGGCCCGGGACATGGTCAACGCGGCCCTGATCATCGGCACGGCCCGGGCCATCCTCATCGTCGCCCAGGACGGCCGCATCCTCGACACCATCCTGGCCGGCATGGCCGGGGCCATCGCCCGCTTCCACCCGGTCGTCTCGGCCCAGATCATGTTCGTCTCCCAGTGCGTCATCAACTTCTTCCTCCACTCCGGGACGGCCCAGGCGGCCCTGACCATCCCCATCATGGCCCCCCTCGGCGACCTCGTGGGGATCACGCGGCAGACGGCGGTCTTCGCCTTCCAGCTGGCCGAATACATCAATCCCGTCCTGCCGACCTCGGGCGTCACCATGGGCGTCCTGGGGCTGGCCGGGCTACGGTGGGAGAAGTGGGCCAAGTGGATGGTGCCGTTGCTGGTGCTCTGGGTCCTGTTCGCGGCTTTGACGCTCATCCCGCCGGTGCTGACGAGGTGGGGGCCGGCCTGAGGCCGGTGTCC
>CAZFBC010000191.1:0-4911 GCA_964517245.1 uncultured Eubacteriales bacterium
GTCGGGAACCTGGCCCGGATGTCCGGCACCTTGGCGTAGGAGGCCAGGTCGAGAAGGACGTGGCTCGAGTTGGTGACGATCATCTCCTCGTAGATGGCCCGGGCGACCTCGTCGCGCGGGGCCAGGTCGCGCTTGGCCGAGTACTTCTCCATGAACGTCCGGCCGTCACGGGTCTTCAGGCGGGCCCCCTCGCCGCGGACGGCCTCCGAGATGAGGAACCCTTCCCCGTTGCCGCGCATGAACACGGTCGGATGAAATTGGATGTACTCCATGTTGCCGATCCGGGCCCCGGCGCGGAGGGCCATGGCGTAGCCGGAGCCGTCGGCGCCGGCCGGATTGGAGGTGTGGAGGAAGACGGCGCCGCAGCCGCCCGTGGCCAGGACGGTGAAGGGGGCGAAGACGCGGCTGACCTCTCCCGTCGCGTTGTCGAGGACATAGGCGCCGATGGCCCGGGGCTCGCGGTAGTAGGCGACGGGATTCTTCGAATGGTGGGGCACGGTCAGCAGGTCGACGGCCGTGCGGCCGGCGAGAAGGGTCACGCGCGGGTGCTTCCGGATGGCCCGCAGGAAGCGGTCCTCGATCGTGCGGCCGGTGGCGTCCTCGACGTGGAGGATGCGCCGGCGGGAGTGGCCCGCCTCCTGGGCGAAGTCGAGGGCGGACGGCGAGCTCCGGGTGAAGGGGATCTTGAGCCGCTCGATGAGGGTCTCGCGGACGAGCCCGGGGCCGTCGCCGACCAGGATGTCGACGGCCGCCGGGTCGCCGACCTCGTCCCCGGCTTCGAGGATGTCCCGCTTGAGGAGCTCGGGCCGGTCGTCGGGGGCGAACGAGACGATGCCGCCCTGGGCGTAGAAGGTGTTGGACTCCTCGGGCCGCGCGGCCTTGGTGACGATGACGGTCTTCAGGCCGGCCTTGGCCGCCTCGAGGGCGGCGGAGGCCCCGGCGATGCCGCAGCCGACGATCAGGACGTCGGCTCTGATGTCGGGCCCGCTCATCGCCGTCTCAGCCCTTGAATTCCAGGCTGATGTCGATGGCCGGGGCCGAGTGGGTCAGGGCCCCGACGGAGATGAAGTCGACGCCCGTCTCGGCGACGGCGCGGACGCGGTCGAGGGTCATGTTGCCCGAGGCCTCGAGGGGCACGCGGCTGGCGGCCAGGGAGACGGCCTGGCGGATCATCTCGAGGGTCATGTTGTCGAGCATGATCATGTCGGCGCCCGCGGCCAGGGCCTCGCGGACCTGGAGGAGGTCGCCCGCCTCGACCTCGACCCGGATGCCGGGGCGGACCTTGGCCCGGGCCCTCTTGACGGCCTCGGTGACGCTCCCGACCTGGCGCAGGTGGTTGTCCTTGACGAGCACCATGTCGGAGAGGCTGAGGCGGTGGTTGGTCCCGCCGCCCGCCTTGACGGCGTACTTCTCGAGGGCGCGGAGGCCGGGGGTCGTCTTGCGCGTGTCGAGGATCTGGGTCCGGGTGCCGGAGATGGCCTCGACGTAGCGGCGCGTCAGGGTGGCCACGCCGCAGAGACGCTGGAGGAAGTTGAGCGCGGTCCGCTCGCCCTTGAGGAGTGCGGTCGTCGGCCCCTTGACGCGGGCCAGGGCGTCGGAGGCGCGGAAGGCGGCCCCGTCGCGGAACCTCTCGATGAAGATGACCGAGGGGTCGATCCTCTCGAAGACGCGGTGGACGACGTCGAGGCCGGCCAGGACGCCGTCCTCCTTGGCCAGGAAGACGCCCTCGGACCGGGCGTTCGGCGGGATGATGCTCTCCGAGGTGATGTCGCCGTGGGGCATGTCCTCGCGGAGGGCGGCGTCGATGATGCTGTCGAATTCGCGTGTTCCCATGTCGGCGGAATTATAGGCTTTTTGGCGGCCGGGCGTCAATCGGACCGGTCGGGGACGCGTCGCGGACGCGCGCCGCCCCCCCCCGTTGCGGAGGCGGTCGAATTGTGCCATCATGGCCGGGACATGAGCCCGAAGCCGTCCGGACCGTCCCACGAGCCACCCGCGGGCGAGCCCCTCCCCTACGTCGACCGCTTCGGCCTGAGCGCGGCCGACCTGCGCGCGGCGCTCGGCGTCGCCCTCTCGAGCGGCGGCGACTTCGCCGAGATCTTCATGGAGTACCGGACCTACGACTTCATCCTCATGGAGGAGGACATCGTCAAGGAGACGGCCGAGGCCGTCGGCCTGGGCATGGGCATCCGGGTCATCCGCGGCGACCGGACCGGGTTCGGCTACACCAACGACCTCTCGCCCGAGAAGGTCCGGAAGGCCGCGCTGACGGCGTCGGCCATCGCCCGGGGCCGGGCGGGCGGGGGGGCGCCGCCGGTCCCGGTCCTGCGCGACAGGACCCGGGCGTCGGCGGTCTGCGCGGTGCGGCGGCCGGCCAGCGAGGCCTCGCTGCGTGAGAAGATCGGGCTCGTGCGCGAGGCCTACGCGGCGGCGCGCGAGAGCGACCCGCGCATCGCCAAGGTCAAGGTCCGCTACTCGGACAGCCTCCGGCACGCCTGCATCGCCAACTCCGAGGGCCTGTTCGTGCGGGACACGCGGCCCATGGTCAAGCTGGTCTGCTCCGCCATCGCCGAGAGGGACGGCCGGCGCGAGTCGGGTTACTGGGGCGGGGGCGGACGGGTCGGGCTGGAGTATTTCCGCGACGTCCTGACGCCGCGGGCGATCGGCGCCGAGGCGGCGCGCGAGGCGCTGCTGCTGCTCGACGCGGTCGACGCGCCGGCCGGCGAGATGCCCATCGTACTGGCCCCGGGCCACAGCGGCGTCCTCATCCACGAGGCGGTCGGGCACCTGCTCGAGGCCGACTTCAACCGCAAGAGGACGTCGATCTTCTGGAACAAGATGGGCAAGACGGTCGGCTCGCCGCTGGTGACGATCTACGACGACCCGACCATCCCGTCGTACCGCGGCTCGTACGCCGTCGACGACGAGGGGACGGCGCCGCGGCCGACGCTGCTCATCGAGAAGGGCGTGGTGCGCGGGCTGCTCCAGGACCGGCTGTCGAGCCGGTTGATGCGCGGGACGGCGCCGACGGGGCACGGGCGGCGGCAGGACTACGGCCACTGGCCCATCCCCCGGATGGCCAACACCTACATCGAGGCGGGCCAGGACGCGCCCGAGGACATCCTGCGGTCGGTCGGAAAGGGCTTTTACGTCGCCAGCCTCTCGGGCGGGCAGGTCGAGGACTCGGGCAAGTTCACCTTCTCGGTCAGCCTCGGCTACCTCATCGAGTGCGGGAAGCTGGGCGCGCCGGTGAGGCAGGCGACGCTCATCGGCACGAACATCGACGTCCTCAACAAGATCGACCGGGTCGGGTGCGACCTCGCGTTCGGCCTGCAGACCGGGACGTGCAGCAAGGACGGGCAGGACGTGCCGGTCGCGGACGGCTGCCCGACCCTGCGGATCGAGCGTATGACCGTCGGAGGCAAGTCGTGAGGAGCGGGGACGGCGGCGCGGGGCGGGAGAGGGAAAGGGAGAGGGAGGCGGATAAGGCCAGGCTGTGGGCGAAGGCGCACGCGCCGGGGCAGGCGCCGCCGCTGCGGGACGTCGCCGAATCGCTCGTCGCCTACGCGCGGAAGTGCGGCGCCGAGGAGGCCGAGGTCTCCGTCGTCGACGGGTACGAGTTCCACGTCGACGTGCGTAAGGGGCGCATCGAGACGCTCATCGAGGCGGGGTCGCGGTCGGCGGGTGTGCGCGTCATCAAGGACAGGAAGAGCGCCTACGCCAGCTCGTCGGACCTCGACCCGGCGACGCTCCGGCGGCTCGTGCGCAACGCCGTGCGGCGGGCCGAGCTCGGGAGCCCGGACGAGTTCTCGGGGCTGGCGCCGCTGGCGAAGGAGGGCGAACGGGTCGATGTCGCGGCGCTCCGGCTGTACGACCCGGAGATCGCGCGGCTCGACAGCCGGACGAAGATCGGGCTGGCGCTGCGGACCGAGCGGGAGGCGCTGAAGGACAGGCGCATCACCAACTCGTACGGGGCGACCTTCGCCTCGAACGAGATCCGGTCGGTGCTGGCCCTGTCGAACGGGTTCGTCGGCGAGTTCGAGCAGACCTACTGCGGGCTGGGCGTCGGGCTCCAGGCCGGAGGCACCGACGACCGGGTCGAGGATTCGTGGTCGTCGTCGAAGCGGCATTTCCGGGACCTGGAGACGCCGGAGGAGATCGCCAGGAAGGCGGTCGAGCGGACGGTGCGCCAGCTCAAGCCGCGGAAGATCAGGACGGCCAACGTGCCGGTCGTCTTCGAGCCGACGCAGACGGCCTGGCTGATGGGGTTCCTGTTCGGGTGCGTCGCGGGGACGGCGGTCTACCAGAAGGCGACGTTCCTCGAGGGGAAGCTGGGCGAGCGGATCGGGAGCGGGCGGGTCACGGTGGTGGACGACGCGCTCAGGCCGGGCGAGCTCGGGTCGCACCCGTTCGACAGCGACGGGCTGCCGTGCCGGCGGACGGTCGTGGTCGAGCGGGGCGTGCTCAGGAACTACCTGTGCAACATCTACGCGGCCCGCAAGCTCGGGCTGGAGTCGACGGGGAGCGCCGACGGGGGCGGGGTCGGGCCTTCGAACTTCTATCTGGAGGCGGGGAAGGCAACGCCGGCGGAGATCGTGGCGGGAACGAAGCGGGGACTGCTCCTGATTCGGACGCTGGGGCACGGGCTGAACGGCGTGACGGGCGACATCTCGCGGGGGGCGTTCGGGCTGTGGATCGAGGACGGCGAGATCGCCTACCCGGTCTCGGAGATCACGATCTCGGGGAACCTGGCCCGGGTGCTCGATGGCATCGAGGCGGTGGGGAACGACCTCGAGTTCCACAGCTCGGTCACCGGCCCTACGGTCAAAGTCGCCGAGATGACCGTCGCCGGTCAATAGATTGGGGTCGGACCTCAGCATTTTGTTTATTATCTATTATATACGAACATCT
>CAZFBC010000192.1:0-4889 GCA_964517245.1 uncultured Eubacteriales bacterium
GCTTCCACTTTTTCGGGGAAGACTTATGGGAATGGCTGACGCTATGCCCGAAGATGGGGCCTTTCTGGCAGATCTCGCAGACTTTCGGCATGGTCGTATCTCTCTCGTCTCGGATTGAGCCGATTATATACCACAAAACGCGCCGGCAGGCAAGTTCGCCGGCTCCGTCCGGCTTGACCGGGGACGGCAGAAAGGCGTAACCTTTCCCCGAGGCCGGCATGAAGCCCCCGCTACTCGCGCCGCTTGTCTTCGCCCTGTCCCTCCTGGCGGCCTGCGCCCGCACCCCGGCGCCCGGTCCGCTCGAGGCCGGCGTCGGCGCCGCCCGGCGGGGCCTCTGGGAGGAGGCCGTCCGGCACTGGGCCCTGGCCCTCGAACGCGAACCGGGCTCGGCCGCGGCCTTCAACAACCTGGCCGTCGCCCATGAGCGACGGGGCGCCTGGGATGACGCCCGCCGCGCCTACGAAGAGGCGCTCCGCCTCGACCCGGGCAACCGGACGATCCGGGACAACTACGAAGCCTTCCTGGAAAGGCTGGCCGCCGTCCGCGGGAGGAGACCGTGAGGAGCGCGGCCCTGGCTGTTCTCGCCGCCGTCCTCGCGGCCGGGGCCGCCTGCCGTCCGGAGGCCCTGGTCCCGGTCAGCGTGGACATCCCCGCCCCAGCCCTCTTCCCTCCGGGCTCCCTCGCCGCGATCGTCGTGACCGATTTCCGCGACGAGGCGCCCCGGGCCGATCTCCGCCCCGGCCGCGAGCTCCGCGACTATCTCGCGGCCGAGCTCGGCCGGGTGTTCAAGGGGACGGTCTCGCTCGCGGAGGCCCCGCCCGCCCCGGCGGCCGGACCCGCCGACGCCGTGATCCTCACCGGCGCGGTCCGCGTCGACGGCCACGTCCGCAAGGCCCTTCAGAGCGGGGGAGCGCCGGCGGACAGCCCGTTCAGGACCGAGGGCCGCGCGCTCGTCGAGCGGCGCCGCTGGACCCTCGAGGTCGATCTCCTCATCGTTTCCGCCGCGACCGGCGAGACCGTTCATCGCCTGGCGATCCGCGGGGCGCGCGATTACATCGACCTCGACAAGCCGGTCGAAACGGCCTTCTTCGAGCTCGCCGACGCCGTCCGCGACCGGCTTTTCCGGGTCCTGCTCGGCCGCCCGTCGGTCGAAAAACGGGCCCTCCTCCGGCGCTGAGCCGGAGGCCCGCCTAACCGCGACAAAAAGCACGGTTTCGAGGGCCCGCCGCGGCGCGGCGGGGGCCCGTTTTCTGGCCCTTTTTCAGGCCCCGGGGCCGGTCCCGGCGGCTTCTTTAAAAGCCCGCGGCGCGACCCGCCGGCCGGCGGCCGGGGAGATCTTTTTCCCCTAAAAAAAGGCTTGAAATGGCTCCGGCGCAGTGCTATGATGGCCGGGCCTCTGACGGCCGGGCAAGGGCCGGAAGAGGATTTTCCACAGATGTGGAAAAATCTGTGGAAAAAATAACGGCTCCTATGGAACTCAAAGATAATCAAAACCCTTGGACGAGGATCCTCCGCGGCGTCGAAACCCGGATCGATCCCAACTCCTTCGAGACCTGGTTCGATCCGACGACGTTCATCGGCCAGGAACAGGACTGTCTGTACGTCAAGGTCCCGAACGCCTACTTCCGCGATTGGCTGTCCTTCCACTATTCGAACCTCATCCACGAGGTCTCCCGGGAGATCTTCGACAAAGCGTTCGACATCCGCTACATCCACGAGGACACGCCCGCGGTCTTCATGCGCCGCTCGCCCGACGAGCGGAAGACCAAGCAGGGCCCGGCCGTCAACCCCAACCTCAATCCCAACTACACCTTCGAGAACTTCGTCGTCGGCAGCTGCAACCAGTTCGCCCACGCCGCGGCCACCGCGGTGGCCAAGAACCCGGCCAAGTCCTACAACCCGCTCTACATCTACGGCGGCGCCGGGCTCGGCAAGACCCACCTGATGAACGCCATCGGCCATTTCTCCCTCCAGCAGAGCGCCCGGAACAAGATCCTCTACGTGACGACCGAGAAGTTCATGAACGACCTCGTCAACCACCTCCAGTACGGCAAGGTCCTGGAATTCCGCGAGAAGTACCGGAGCGTCGACCTGCTGCTCATGGACGACATCCACTATCTCTCCGGCCGGGAGCGGACCAAGGAGGAGTTTTTCCACACCTTCAACCATCTCTACGACAGCCAGAAGCAGATCGTCATCAGCAGCGACTGCCCCCCCAAGGAGATCCCCCATCTCGAAGAGCGCTTCCGCTCCAGGTTCGAGTGGGGCCTCATCGCCGACCTCAAGCCCCCCGACATCGAGACCCGCATCGCCATCCTCAAGAAGAAGGCCGACGCGGAGGCCGTCTCCCTTCCCGAGAGCGTGGCCCTGTACATCGCCGACAAGGTCCAGACCAACATCCGCGAGCTCGAGGGCTATCTGAGGCGGGTCATCGCCTTCGCCTCGCTCAAGGGCGAGCGCATCGACCTCGACCTGACCAAGGAGGCCCTCCGCGGCCTCCTCGACTCGTCGACGACCGTCGTCACTGTGGAAAAGATCCAGAAGCTCATCTGCCACAAGTTCAAGATCAAGACCTCCCAGATCAAATCGAAGAACAACTCCCCCAAGATCGCCTTCCCCCGCCAGATCGCCATGTACCTGGCCAAGGAGCTGACCGGCTCGTCCCTGCCCGAGATCGGCAAGAAGTTCGGTGGAAAACACCACACGACCGTCATCCACAGCATCCGCAAGATCGACCGGCTCCGGGCCGACAATCCGGAATTCAACAAAGAGATCAACAGTCTCATCGCCTTCATCCAATGAGTAAGACCAGCTCTTTCGGAGGGATTTGCACATTTCCAGAGGACATTCTTATTTCTCTTCTTGATTCACTTGTTGTTATGAATTAAATAATAAGACATAAAGAAGCAAAGGTGACGCCATGAAATTTGCGATCGCGAAAGAGCCCTTCCTGGGCGAGCTGCAGGTCCTTCAGGGCATCGTGGAGAAGCGGAACACCATGCCCATCCTGGCCAACATCCTGATGAACGTCTCGGCCGGCGACATCGAGATGACCGGAACGGACCTCGAGGTCGGCCTGAGGACCCACCTGGCGGCGGACATCGAGAGGCCGGGGGCGATCACGGTCAACGGCAAGAAGATCTTCGAGATCGTCAAGTCGCTGCCCGCGGGCGAAACCGTCCAGGTCGAGCTGAAGGACGAGACGATCGAGATCCGGGCCGGGGAGAGCGAGTTCAAGGTCCTCTGCCTGGCCAAGGAAGACTACCCTCAGGTGCAGGACGGCCGTTTCGACAAGGGGATCGAGATCGGCCTGGCCGACCTCAAGGACATGATCGACCGGGTCTTCTATGCCATCACGCAGGAGCAGCGCTACTACCTCAACGGGGCCCTGCTCGTGCTCAAGAACCGCCAGGTCGAGCTGGTCAGCACGGACGGCCACAGGCTCGCCTACGTCAAGAAGGCCCAGGACGGGCTGAAGGTCGAAAAAGATACCAGCGTCATCGTCGCCAAGAAGACCCTGAACGAGATCCGGAAGCTCGAAGGGGAGACCCTGGCCTTCGACTACGACGACAACAACCTCTTTTTCCGGGTCGGGGCGAGGACGCTCATCTCCCGGGTCATCGAGAGCAAGTTCCCCAACTACCAGGCCGTCATCCCCAAGGACAACCCCGGCCGGCTGGTCATCGCGCGCGAGGCCCTGGCCGACGCCATCCGCCGCGTCTCGCTCCTGTCCGCCGAGCGGTCCAAGGGCATCAAGTTCACCATCGACAAGAACCGCCTCCGCCTGTTCTCCTCCAACCCGGAGATCGGGGAGGCCCGGGACAAGCTGGCCGTCGACTACAAGGGCCAGGACCTGGAGATCGGCTTCAACGCCCAGTACCTTCTCGATTTCCTCACGGCCGTCGGCACCGAGAGCGTCGCCTTCGAGGTCAAGGACGAGAACAGCGCCGTCCTCCTCAGGCCGGAGGGCGAGGACGCCGTTACGAACATCTACGTCCTGATGCCCATGAAGATCTGAGGGGGCGCGGGCTTCGGGATCCCGGCCCGGGAGGCCGGGCCTTGGATTACGCGGCCGGGGCGGCGGGCGCCGCCGGCGCCTTGGGCTTGAGGACGGCCCGCACGTAGACCCAATCCCTCTTGAGCTTGTGCCGGTCGTCCGCCGCGATCTCGTAGAGGCTGTCCATCCGCATGGCCTTGGGCGAGGTCGGGCAGGAATCGACGCACTGGGCGCAGTGGATGCAGCGGTCGTTGTGGATGACCATCCGGAAGCGCTTCTCGGCCTCGTTGACCGAGGTGATCTCGATGGCCTCGGCCGGGCAGTCCCTCTCGCAGGCCTTGCAGACGATGCACATCGCCGGATCGAGGTAGGGGGTGCCGCGGAAATCCTTCGGGACTTCGAGCTTTTGGAAGGGGTAGTCGACCGTGGCCGGCTTCTTGAAGAAGTTGCGGATGAGCTCCGGCAGGAAAGCCGCTATTCTCATGACCGGAATCCCTTCAGGAGGATGGTGGCCAGGAGCTGGAGGACGGCCAGCGGGGCCAGGTATCTCCAGGCGAAGGTCACGACCTGGTCGATGCGGATCCGCGAGGTCAGCGCCCGGAGCAGGGACAGCAGGAAGATGACGAAGAGGGTCTTGACGGCGAAGTGGGCGAACCCGACGAGCGCGCCGCCGGGGAACCCGCCCAGGAAGACGGTCGCCAGGAGGCCGCTGGCGACGACCATCTCGATGTCGAAGGTCAGCCGGAAGAGGGCCAGCTTCTTGCCCGAGTATTCGGTGAACGTCCCGCCGACGATCTCCGTCTCGGCGTGGGGGATGTCGAAGGGGGTGCGCTCGAGCTTGGCCTGGACGGCGACGAGCGCGACGAGGAAGCCCAGCAGGTTGGTCAGGAGG
>CAZFBC010000193.1:0-2996 GCA_964517245.1 uncultured Eubacteriales bacterium
TGGTCAAGGTCTTTCAGAGCGCTTGGCCCAGGTCCTGTACTTAATATGCCTGTTCAGCAGCGCCTGCCTGTCGAGGGCAGCTTCGGCCAGCAGCCACTCATCGACGTCATTCGCAAAACGGGCGCTCTTCGCAATACTCGCCTGATCGTATCTCTGGATCACCCCGCAGATCCTCCTGAACGCCCGGGAGGCGAGCGGTTGGCTCATGTCCACACGCTTCCATAAGGTCAGCGCGTTATCAGGGTCTCCGAGCTCCCAGCGGAGCCTCCCCCAATGCCAGAGTGCCCGGTTCCTGGCCTCGCCGCCCATGTCCAGCACTCTCCGGTAAATCTCTTCCTCGCGCCTCAGGTAGAGGGTCGAAAGATCCCCGAACGAAACGCCCAATGTCCCGTTCAAGTCCACGATCTCTCGATAGAGCTTGTCCATGACGAATGCCTTGAGCCTGACCTGGCCGGCTTCGGAAAGCCCCCGGCCTTCCTCGGCCAGAACTCGCTGGACGTCGTCGCGGCTCTCGACCAGCGCGTCCAGAGCGCGTCGCTCGAAATCGTACGTAGAGGCAAGGTTAAGCACAAGCTCGACGCCAGTCTTAGTGTCGTTCAGGCGCCGCGCATAGGCCACGAACGTGTCGTAGACCGCCCTCCGAAAATAGATACCCTCGATGACGTCGAAGGTCGAAGCCACGGGGTTCGTCAGGACGAAGATGTTATTCAAGTTGGAGTAAAAGAACTCCCGGGTAAGGACGGCCAGATCCCCTTGATCAGGATCGTAGACGTCAAGATACCGCGCCATGAAGGCTTCCAGCTGCTCCGGGTTCTTCATTACCATGAGCTCGTCGAGCACCTGCGCCCGTTCCTCAGCGGGGAGAATGAGGGCCGTTTTCCCGCGAGCATCTCCGCTTGGGGCTGGACGCGCCACCAAATAAACGAAACTTGCGGGGGGATCTTGCGGTACCTCTCGATTTGTCCTTGCGGCGGGCACCGAAGCCGCTGGGGTCGCGGTAGAGTCCCCCGCGATTTCAGGGAATCCCCTGAAGACCGTAAACAAGCGCGGCCCCCGGGCGGAGATGGCCGCGTAGGGGGATTTCTTGAGGAGATAATCCGCCGGGACCGAGGCCGCTCCGTATCTGGCGGCATCGTTGGCCGTGCTCTCCTCCGCCGGGCTCATGGCCTCGATCTTCTCCAAGGTTGCCCGGTCGAGCGCGTCCACCTCGACTGTGTCGTCCACAAGGTTCCGGGTGACGAAAAAGGCATCGCTCGAGGGGGCGACGAACTTCTCCCTGCCGGCCAACGCCTCAGTCAACGAGAAGGATGGATCAGGGGCCGAGGGGAGATCGTCCGGCACATGGGTCACGCCCTCTGCGGCCTCGAGAAGCGAGCGGAAAAAATCCGTTTTGCCGCGATCCGAGATGGTCTTGTCGAACCGAAGGAGCGAGCTGATCGCCTCCGCTTGGTCGGCGAAGCCGACCAGATCGCCGGTATCTGTGCCGGAGCGTTCACCGGCGGGCCCGTGCTCCCGCTCCATGACAGCTTGAGCGAAGGCGTTGATATTCGACCTGAGGGCGTCGGCACCGGATGGGACAGAACGAGCGCCTTGGGCGGCGATAACGCCAAAGACAGCGATATGGCAGAGGACGGAAAGTCCGATGAATACGCCAAAGTTATCGAGGAACGCGCGACTGCGGAGTCGCAGCAGCTCGATCAGGGTCTTAAGGCGGGGGGCCACTGCTTCCGGAGCGCCGCCAAGCTGAAGGAGCCGTTTGCCCATTTCCTGGACCGCCCAACTTTATTCTAGCCTTATTACAGGTTCCCAACAAGCCTATGACATCCCTCGAACGGCTGTGCTATGCTGAAAAGGACATGCGTACCTAAAGGGAGAGGAGGTGCGAGGATGACAGCGAAAGCCGGTCGGATCCTCATGAACGGCTGCCTGATCTTTGCGCTCGCCGCCCTGGTCGCGGCCTGCGGTAGCGAGAAATGGCAGGGGACGATCGTCAAGGAAGGCGACGTGACCGTCGTCAAGAACCCCAAGAAGCCGCTCTTCGAGTCGCCGGTCCTCGACCTCACAGAGGACCTCTCCCTCGGCGGCCCCGAGGCCGAGGGCGAGCATGTTTTCGGCCGGATCCTGACCTTCGTCGTCGATGACGAAGGCTCGATCTTCGTCCTGGACCGGAAGGATTTCCACATCAAGGTCTTTGACGAGTCCGGCAGGTACCTGCGGACGATCGGCCGCAAAGGCCAGGGACCCGGCGAATTGTACATGCCCATGGCGCTCTCGCTCAACCGGACGACGGGTGAGCTGGCCGTTCTCCAGTTGAGCCGCCGCATGTCCTATTTCAAGACGGACGGCACCTTCCTGCGTCAACAGCCCCTCACGGACACGATGGCGCTCCGCGGCCAGGTCGACTCGAGAGGCAACATCTACGTCATCGACCTCGTCCACGGCGAACGCGACTCGAGCTACGTGGTCAAGAAGCTCTCCTCCGACGCCTCGATGATCTCTGTCATGGCTCAGGCGCCGGCCCCTGGCACCGACAGGTTCAACCCGTTCAGGGCCATTCCCTCCTTCCAAATCGATCGCGACGATGCCCTGGTCTATGGCTGTCCCGAGACCTACGAAGTCGAATTCAGGGCGGCATCCGACGGAAAGGTCTTCAAGAAGGTCCAACGCGAATACGATCCCGTGCCTGTGACAGAAGCGGAAAAAAAGGACAGTCTCGCCGCCATTCCCCCGGGATCGGGGATCACCTATGACTTCTCCAAATACCACTCGGCCTATGAAGGGTTCTTCATGTCCGACCTCGGGCATCTTTTCGTGCGGACCTGGGAGAAGACCGACGACGGGAAGGTCGTCTGTGACGTCTTCGACGCCGAGGGCCGGTTCCTCGGCCGCATCCCTCTTAAGTCATACGGGATAGCGATCCTCAAGGGCAAGTATTACGCCCTGGAGCAAGACGAGGAAGGCTATCAGTACGTCAAGCGATACGCCGTGACCTGGAA
>CAZFBC010000193.1:3096-4806 GCA_964517245.1 uncultured Eubacteriales bacterium
AATGAAGAAGCTCAACAGAAAGCCGGAGGCCGCCTGCGGCGTAGAGCGGATCGCGCATTTTCGGGGGGATTTTGCGGGGGAGTCAGGCGTCCCTCCTAAACGGATCTGCCCCCGCCTCTCCCGGGCCCCTTCCAGGCCCTGACAGAGGGCCTATTCGTAGCGCATGGACTCGGCGGGATTGGCGGATGCCGCCCGGTAGGTCTGGAGCCCGATGACGGCCGCGGCGACGGCGAAGGCCGCCAGGGCCGCGCCCAGGAAGATCGGCAGGGTCAGGTCGATCCGGTAGGCGAAGTTGCCGAGCCAAGAGCGCATGGCGAAGTAGCCGACGGGCCAGGCGATGACATTGGCTACGACCACCCATCTCATGAAATCCCTCGACAGCAGGGTAATGACCCCGGGCGTCGAGGCCCCGAGGACCTTGCGGATGCCGATCTCCTTCGTCCTCTGTTCGGCGGTGAAAGCGGCCAGCCCGAGGAGGCCCAGGCAGGCGATGAGGACGGCCAGCCCGGCGAAGGCGCCGAACATCGCGCCCAAGCGCCGCTCGGTCCGGTAGGCCCGGTCGAAGATCTCGTCGAAGAAGCTGTATTCGAAGGGGTACTCAGGCGCGTATCGTTCCCAGGTCCGGCGGAGGAAGGCCAGGGCGGCCGGGATGTCGCCGCCGCGGAGCTTGATCGAGACGCGGTTGGCCCTGGCCGGATCGAGGAAGATGTAGAGGGGCATGATGGCGAGATGCAGGGAGTGCATGTGGAAGTCCTTGAGCACCCCGACGATCCTGCCCTTCGCTTCCGTCGACTCGCGCCCCTTGCGGCCGAACTCCCGGCCGAGGGGATCGTCCCAGCCCAGGGCCTTCTGGGCCGCCTCGTTGATGAGATAGGCTCCGCCGGCGTCGGAGGGGAAGTCCCGCGAGAAGCTCCGGCCGCGCGCGAGCTCGAGGCCGTAGAGCTCGGGGAGGTCGTAGTCGGCGTCGACGACGTAGATCGGGATCTCGAGGTCCTCCGGACGGCCCGGCCACTGGGCGTGCGTGCTCGACGTGACGTTGTTCGGGAGACACGACGAGGAGGCGACGCTGACGACGGCCGGGTTCGACCGGAGCTCGTTCTTGAAGGCTTCGAGCCCGGTCCGCACTCCGCCCCGCGGGGTCAGGACGACGATCTGGTCGCGATCGTAGCCCATGTCGGTCGTCCGGATGAAAGCGAGCTGGCCGCTGACCACGACCGTGCAGATGATGAGGGCGATCGAGGCGGCGAACTGGAAGACGATGAGGCCGTTGCGCAGGCCTCGGCCCTTCGCCCGCGCCGCTCCGGTCCCCTTGAGGGACGAGACCGGGCGGAAGCCCGAGACGAACAGGGCCGGGTAGCTGCCCGCGGCCATGCCGACGACCGCGGCGAGAAGGACCAGCAAGGGGAGGAGAGCGGCGTCGCGGAACGGGTCGAAGGCGATGTCGCGCTCGACGAACCTCCGGAAGGCCGGCAGGGCGGCCAGGACGAACCCGACGGCAAGGATCGCGGACAGGAAGGTCAGGACCATGGCCTCGCCGAGGAACTGGCGGACGAGCTGGCCTTTCCCCGCCCCGACGACCTTGCGCAGGCCGACCTCCTTGGCCCTCTTGAGGGACCGGGCCGTGGCCAGGTTCATGTAGTTGACGCAGGCGATGACCAGGACCAGGACCGCGATCGAGGCGAACAGGAAGACGAACCGTCCGTCCCCGAT
>CAZFBC010000194.1:0-4792 GCA_964517245.1 uncultured Eubacteriales bacterium
ACGCTCCAGGTGGCGAGGGAGGCCGTCATGTCGGTGAAGACGACGCGGCCGTCGGGCATGGCGCACGACCAGACCTTCATCCCGGGCCCCGAGGTGACCGCCGCGGCCGGCCCCCGGACCGTCATGTCCCGGGGATCCAGGGACGCCCGGAAGATGTTCACGCCCTCGATCGTCGTCCCCGCGACGAAATAGATCTCGTTCCCCACCCAGCCGACGGGGTAGGTGACGGGGGTGTTGAGATCGAGGTTCTCGACGGCGTGGGTCCGGACGGCTTCCCCGCCGTCGACCGGCGCGACCCACCAATCCCGGGACGCCGGGTCGTCGACGCGCCGGCCGCGGAAGATCACGTGCCTGCCGTCGGGGGACCAGACGGGGGAGGCGCCCTGCGCGACCATCTCGAGCTGGAATTCGTGGCCCAAGGGCCGGGGCTCGCCGCCTCTCGGGGACACGAGGAACATCCTGACGAGGCGCGCCTGCAGGGAAGCGGGAAGATCGACGTAGACGATGGACCGGCCGTCGGGGGAGAACTTCGGGGCCCAGCCCCTGTCCGAGACGCGCCGCGGCGGCTCCACGCCCAGGACGTCGACGACGTCGATCCCGCCGCCGTCGCGCTCGGAACGGAAGGCGATGGACCGGCCGTCGGGCGAGAACGAGGGCATCCAGCCGCCGCCCGGGCCGCTCGTCAGGCGCCGCGGCGCCCCCCCGGCGACCGGTTGGACCCAGATGTCGTAGCTGCGCGCGTCGCCCCGGTCGGACGCGAAGGCCATCAGGTTCCCCTCGAGGGGCAGGGTCGGCATCCCGGTGAAGCCGTCGTCGAACGTCAGGGGGGAGATCTCGTAGTCGACGGGAGCGGCGGGCTTGAAGACGACGAGCTTCAGGACGAGGGCCGCGGCCGCGAGGACGAGGACGGCCGCGGCGGCCGGCATCGCGACGCTCCTCTTCCGCCGGGCGGCCGGGGCCGCCGCCTGGAGCCGGCCCGACTCCGAATCCTCCTTGAGGTCCTGGAGGGCGACCTTGAGATCGGACATCGTCTGCCAGCGGCGCTGGGAGTCCTTGCGCAGGCAGCGGGCCAGGATGCGCTCGAGCTCGGCGGGGACAGCCTCGCTCAGCGAGGAGGCGGGCTTCGGCTCCTCGTTGAGGACGGCGGCCAGGGTCTTCATCTGGCCGGCCCGGCCGAAGGCCCTCTGCCCCGTCAGCATCTCGTAGAGGACGGCGCCGAAGGAGAAGATGTCGGACCGGGCGTCGACCTTCCCGCCCTCGGCCTGCTCGGGGGACATGTAGGCCGCCGTGCCGAGGATGTAGCCCTCGCCGGTCCTGGGCCGCTCGTCCAGGGCCACGGTCACGGTCGGGCCGGGCCCGGCCTCGGGGACCTCGTCCGCGAGCTTGGCCAGGCCGAAGTCGAGGATCTTGACCAGCCCGTCGGCCGTGACCATGACGTTGGTCGGCTTGAGGTCGCGGTGGACGATGCCGGCGGCATGGGCCCGGGCCAGCCCGTCGGCGATCTGCACGGCCCAGCCGAGGGCCTCGTTGAGCTTGAGGCCGCGGCGCCCGATGAGCTGGTCGAGCGGCTGGCCCTCGACGAGCTCCATGACGATGAAGTCGATCCCCCGGTCGGAGGCGATGTCGTGGATGACGACGATGTTCGGGTGGCGCAGGGCCGAGGCGGCCTTGGCCTCCAGGACGAAACGCTGCCGGCGCTCGGGGTCGGCGACCTTGCCGGGCGGCAGGACCTTGACGGCCACGGGCCGGTCGAGGTGGGTGTCGACGGCCCTGTAGACGGCCCCCATGCCGCCCTCGCCGATCTTGCCGGTGACCCGGTAGTGGAGGAGCTTCTGTCCGACCAGGCCCGAGGTTTCCATGACGCGCCCTTCTCTCGCGGGATGACCAAGGCCTTTATAAGTCCGCGGGGCCGGCAAAGTCAACCGGGCCCTGCGGACGCCCATCCCCCGGAGGGGGGAGGATTTCATCCCCGGATTCACCTCCGGGGGGGATTGCCGCGCTCCGGAGGCCCTTTCAAAATAGCGGGGAACCGGGTCTTCCCGGCCCGGACGGGAGAACAAGGATGGAAAGACGGAAGTACCGACGGTTCCAGCAGTGGAACAAGGCCATCGTCCAGTCGGCGTCCGGCGGGCAGGGGATCGCGCCGCCCTGCCCGGTCGACGCCTTCGCCTGGGACCTGTCCCTCGGCGGGGCGCGGATCCAGAGCGACTCGAAATTCCCCGTCGGCGCGATCCTCCGCATCCACCTCGAGCTTCTCAGGTCCCGGGAGCACGTCGGCATCGACGGCACCGTCCGCTGGAATCGCTGGAACGAGGCCGAGAAGGTCCACGAGTGCGGCGTGGAGTTCCAGGACTGCGCCGAGCTCACGCTCCAGGCCATCATGAGGAACCTCTACCACGAGACGGACGGCGGGAAGAAAGAGGCCGGGCCGGCCGCCGGCCTCGACAAGCCCGGGCTGTAGCCGGGCCCCGGAACGCGCGGAGGAGACGACGATGCAGAAGCGCAAGGACCGGCGGTTCAAGCAGTGGAACCGGACCATGATCATGGAAGCCAACAATTGCGAGAACAAGCCCGGCCCCGTCCTGGCCGAGGCCTACACTTACGACCTGTCCATCGGCGGGGCGCGCATCCACTCGCTGGAGCGCTTTGACGAAGGCACCCTCCTCCGCCTCCACATCGAGCTCGTCCGGACCAAGGAGACGGTCTGCGTCGAGGGCCGGGTCAAGTGGATCAAGACCTGCGACGACGAGAAGATCTACGAGATGGGCATCGAATTCGACCACGCCAACATGCAGACGGTCCTCAGCTTGATGAGGGACCTCCACGACGGGCGCCTCAAGAGCGCCGAAGCGGTCTGACCCGGCCCCCCGCCGGGGTCAGGCCAGGCGCGTCGTCCTGATCCTCCCCGTGATCGCGACCGTGATCCTGTAGGTCCCCCTGGCGTTGGAGACGGTGATCGAGGCCAAGTTCGAGACCGTCCCCTGGGGATGGAAGACGGGGCTGTTGTTGGCCGCGACGGCGACGCCGTCGAGGCGCTCCGTCCTCGCCGGGCGCCAGCCCGCCGCGGCCTCGTCGAAGCGCTCGAGGACGAACCCCGTCGGGACGAACGAGACGCGCACCGGAGAGCCGGACATGATGGCCCGGAAACGGGCCTGGTTGAGCCCGGCCGTGACCTCCCAGGTGCCGGACTGCAGCTGGAGCCTGGGGACGAGCCTCGACACCGAGTATCCGGCCCCGCAGGCGAAGAGCCCGGCCAGGGCCAGCGCCAGGACGGTCTCGAACAGCGTGTACCCCCTCCGCCCGGGGCTCATTCAGTACTCCTTCCAGGCCGAGACCGCGAGGGCGTGGACCGCGAGATGGGGGGTCGCCGAGAGCGGCGCGTTCGAGGCGAACACCCCGGCGGCGGCCCGGTCGTCGCGGAAGACGGACAGCGCGTTGCCGTTGCCGTCGTACGCCCCGGCGTGGAGCGCGCCGAGAAGCTCGACCGCCTTGCCCGTCCCCTCGACGGCGAACCCGCCCGCGGCGGCCGTCAGCGAGGCCTGGACCTTCAGGTCGGCGGGCGCTCCCTCGGCGACGGCGATGCCGCCCGCGAGCGCCTCGCGCGTGACCGCGTCGCGCCCCGACGTGTAGATGACGAGCTGGGCCTCGGAGCCCTCGGCGTAGGGGACGCCGTCCTGCCAGCGCACGCCCTCGAGGACGAGGTGCGAGGAGATCGTCACCCGGTCCGACGAGACGATGGTCAGGTCGACGCCGTCGAGCACGGCGGGCGTCGCGGCGTCGAGGCTCGGCGCGACCGCGCCGTCGGCCCCGACGGTTCCCCCGCCGAGCGAGTCGATCCGGCCGTTGACGACGACGATGGGCAGGGGCACGAGGTCGAAGGCGAAGCTCCCGTCGGGCGTCCGGAGCTCGGTCCGGCGCGCGGCCGGGCTGAACGCGAGGACCCACTCGGCGCCCGCGGCCCGGAAGGCGACGACCTGGGTCGCGCCGTCGACCGCCAGGAGCATCTCGTCGAGGTCCCCCTGGACGAAGACGCCGCCGAGCCCGAGATCGTCGCGGACGAGGTAGACGCCGTCGGGCACGGGGTCGGCCGACGGCTCGAGGCCGAGGGCTTCCCTCAGCCGGGCCGCGGTGAGGTCTTCGGGCCGGAACAGGCCGATGTTCAGGGCCTTGCCCACGGCCTCGGTCATGTCGGCGGGGATGACCCCGTCGGCCGCCGCGGCGAACCCCGGGGCCAGGAGCTCGCCGGGCCTGGGCGCGAGACGGATGGCGCTCTCCTCGAGGAAGGCCGCCTTTTCGGCCTCCGTCATGGCCGTCCCCAGGAATAAAGGAATGGCCGGGAGAGGAAGCCGGCCGGCCACCATCCCCAGGGTGCCCTCGAGGACGGAGCGCCGCCTCGGCCGGACGGGGACCCATCCGCCGGAGGATTCGATCCGCAGGCGGGCCGTGACGCGGAACCAGCCGCCGAGGTCCTCGAGGCCGCCCAGGGCGACGGAGGAGACGCTGTCCCAGGCCATCCCCCCGACGGTCTCGGAGAGGCTCCGGGGGAAGGCCGAACCCCAGGCGGCCTCGACGAGCAGGGGGAACCCCGCCTCGGGGTCCTGCCGCAGGGCCTCCACCCGCTCCTCGGGGACGGCGACGACGAAGGCCTCGGTCCGAAGCCAGGCCGCGAGGTCGAGGAGCCCGCGCTTGAGGCCGTTCTCCGAGGCGCAGTCGAGGAGGGTGGAGAACTTGCGAAAGGCGCATATCTTGAGATGGACGACCGAGGCGTGAAGCATGGTCAGGCCGAGCCCGG
>CAZFBC010000195.1:0-4757 GCA_964517245.1 uncultured Eubacteriales bacterium
GTAGGGGTAGGGGATGTTGTGCTTCGCCTCCCAGATGAAGGACTCGGCGAGCTCCTGCTTCTCCATGACCGGGAGCGAGATCTTCTTGATGATGACGGAGTTGCCGGAGATGGAGATGGCCACGTCCTTGGTCGAGATCTTGTTCTCCTCGAAGACGAGGCGGATGGTCTCGACCACGGCGGCCGAGTCGATGATGGTCCCCTCGACGATCGCGTCGTGGGGCAGCGGCTCGTAGCCGATCTTGACCAGCTCGAAGGCCCCGTCCCCGCCCTTCTTCCGGGCCCGGAGCTCGACCGCCTTGACGGAGTAGGAGCCGATGTCCAACCCGACCACGTTCTTTTCGCGAGAGAGTCCGAACATGTTTCCCTGCCTTTATGGAATTTTGACGTTCCCGGACCTTTTGAGCGCCTGCCGGAGCTTACGGGCGACCGGCCCGGCCACGAGGCCCTCGACCGACCCGCCGAGCGCCGCGACCTCGCGGACCAAATTCGAGCTGAGGAACGAATAATGGACGCTCGGCATCATGAAAAACGTCTCGATGTCCGGGGCCAGGCTCCGGTTCATCAGGGCCATCTGGAACTCGTATTCGAAGTCCGAGATGGCCCGCAGGCCCCGGATGACGACGCCCGTGCCGCAGGCGCGGGCAAAGTCCACCAGGAGCCCGTCGAAGGCCCGGACCTCGACATCCTTTTTCGCGGCGAAAATGTCCTGGATCATTCTTACCCTCTCTTTAGTCGTGAAGAGAGGACGTTTTTTGGGGTTCTCGAGAACGGCGACGATGATGCGGTCGAAAACCTTGAGGCTCCGGTCGATGATGTCCACGTGCCCGTTGGTGATCGGATCGAAAGAGCCCGGATAGATGGCGCTCGTTTCCCGCATCTGGACTCGCAGTTAGTTCCTCATCCGGCTTGATTATCCAAATATCAAAAAAAAACAGGCTTGTCAACGAAAATTCTCGGGGAGACGCGGGCCCGCGGGTCTTGTCCGCGGACCCGGGCCGTGCCATAATACAGGGTGGAGGGAAGCCCGATGAGACACCCGTCCTGGGAGGGGGAGTCGGAAGGGGCGATCCGGCCTCACCCCCGCCCTAACCCTTTGTCACCGCCGGGGGTGATGGCTTTCGGCCTGGCGATCGCGGCCCTGGCCGGCCTGGCCGCGGCCCAGGACGACGCCGCGCTCGCCGCCCGGCGGAAGCGCATGGTCGCCGAGCAGATCGCGGCCCGCGGGGTCCGCGACCGCCGCGTGCTCGAGGCCATGGCCGAGGTCCCCCGGCACCTGTTCGTCCCGGACGCGTCCGCCGGCCTGGCCTACGGGGACTTCCCCCTGCCCATCGAAGAGGGCCAGACGATCTCCCAGCCCTACATCGTCGCCCTCATGACCGAGTGCCTGGCTCTCCGGGGAGGCGAGAAGGTGCTCGAGATCGGGACGGGCTCCGGGTACCAGGCGGCCGTGCTGGGCCGGCTCGCCCGGGCCGTCTTCACGGTCGAGATCCACGAAGCCCTGGCCCGCCGGGCGGAGCAGACGCTCCGGGGCCTGGGCTACCGCAACGTCGAGGTCCGGGCCGGGGACGGGTTCTTCGGCTGGCCCGAGGAGGCGCCCTTCGACGGCATCATCGTCACCTGCGCGGCCGCCGAGGTCCCGCCGGCCCTCTTCGACCAGCTGGCCGAAGGAGGGCGCCTGGTCATCCCGCTGGGCGACCACCGGGCCTACCAGGAGCTGACCGTCGTCACCAAGAAGGCCGGCCAGCCCGTCGTCGAGCGCGTCCTCGACGTCCGCTTCGTGCCCATGACCGGCGAGATCCAGAAAAAGAAGGCCCGCCGGGAGCCGCGGGGACCGCAGGGCCCGGCCGCCGAAGGAGGGGTCGAGGGGCATCGCGGAGCGAGCCTGAAGCGGTGACTTAGCCGGCCTCGGGACGGAGACCTCAGAACGGGCTCCGGACCGGGACGGCGTGAAAAGTCACCGCAGCGAGCGGAGACGATCCCCGAGACACATCCGCGGCCGGACGAGGGGGTCCGCGCGTTGCTTTTGCCGGGCGACTGTGCTAGTTTTGGGTCGATGATGATACGCTTCGGCACCTCCGGCTGGCGCGGGGTGATGGGCGAGGAGTTCACGTTCCAGAACGTGCGCGTCGTCGTCCAGGCCGTCGCCAACCATCTCCGCAAGGTCCACGGCGACCGGCCGGTGGCCGTCGTCGTCGGCTACGACACCCGCTTCCTCTCGGACCGCTACGCCTCGGAGGCGGCCGCCCTCCTGGCCCGGAACGGCATCGAAGCCCTCCTGGCCGACCGGGACGCGCCGTCGCAGGCCCTGGCCTGCCAGATCATCAAGAGAGGCTGTCAGGGCGGTATCAACTTCACCGCCTCCTTCAATCCGCCCCGCTACAACGGCCTCAAGTTCAACGTCGCGACGGGCGCCCCGGCCCTGCCCGAGGTGACCGACGCGATCGAGGAAGAGGTCCGGCGGCTCATGCCCGGCTTCTCCACCCTGCCGTCCCGCGCCCCGGAGGACAGCCTCTCCCGCATCGACCTCCAGGCGGATTATCTGGCCCACCTCCAGGGCAAGATCGATTTCGGCGTCATCCGCGAAGCGGGCCTCCGGATCGCGGTCGACCTGCTCTACGGCACGAGCCGGGAGTACCTCGACGAGATCCTCGAGGAGAACGGCGTCGAGGTCGAGGGCATCCACGGCTACATCGATCCCTATTTCGGCGGGGTCAGCCCGTCCTGCACCGAGGAGAACCTGGCCGAGCTCAAGGCCCACGTCGTCAAGACGGGCTGCCGCCTCGGCCTGGCCACGGACGGCGATGGGGACCGGTTCGGGATCGTCGACGAAAAGGGGGGGTTCGTCCACCCGAACGTCATCCTGGCGCTGCTGCTCGACCACCTCGTCCGGGTCAAGGGCTGGCGGGGCGGCGTCGCCCGGTCGGTCACGACGACACACCTCCTCGACCGCATCGCCGCCCGCCACGGGCTCCCGTTGATGAAGACCAAGGTCGGCTTCAAGTACATGGCCGACCTGTTCCTCAGGGGCGAGATCATGTTCGGCGGCGAGGAGAGCGCCTGCATCGCCGTCAAGGACCATCTCCCCGAGAAGGACGGCATCTTCGCCGGCCTGCTCGTCGCGGAGATGATCGCCGCTTCCGGGCGGAGCCTGACCGCCCTTCGAGAGGGCCTGTTCAAGGAGTACGGGACCGTGACCAGCGGCCAGCGAACCCTGGCCCTGACCCCGGAGCGGGCCAAGAGGCTCAAGGCCCTCGTCCAGAGCCCGCCGTCGAAGCTCGGGCGCCGCAAGGTCGTCGCCGTGGAGACGATCGACGGCCTCAAGCTCGATTTCGAAGGGGACCGGTGGGTCGTCGTCCGGCTGTCCGGGACCGAGCCCCTCATCCGCTGCTACGCCGAGGCCGAGACCCGCGAGGAGGTCGACGCCATCCTGAAAAAAGGCCTGGAGACGGTCCGGTGAAGAAGAAGATCTTCTTCATCGCCGTCGGCTGCCTGCTCCTGATCATGATCGTCACGGCGCTCTTCGGCAAGAAAGGCGTTCTGGAGCTGCGCGGGGCCCGCCGGACCCTGGCCGCCCGGGCCGAGACGATCCGGGCCCTCGAGGCGGAGAAGGCCGGGCTCGAAGCCGAGATCGAACGGCTCCGGAGCGACCCCCGGGCGGTCGAGAAGGCGGCCCGGGAGAAGCTCGGGCTGGCCCGGCCCGACGAGAAGGTCATCGTGGTCCCCGCCCCGCCGCCCGCCAAGAGATAGATGCCCCGGCCCGCCGCGATCCGCCGCCCGCCCGAAGTCGAGACCCTCCTCGAAGGCCTCAACCGCGCCCAGCGCCGGGCCGTCCTGCACGGCCCGGGGCCGCTGCTCATCGTCGCGGGCGCCGGCACGGGCAAGACCAAGGTCATCACCCACCGCATCGCCCGCCTCATCGCCGCCAAGGGGGCCCGCCCCGACGAGATCCTGGCCGTGACCTTCACGGAAAAGGCCGCCAACGAGATGGAGGCGCGGGTCGACGTCCTCGTCCCCTACACGTCCTCGTTCGCCGCGATCAGCACCTTCAACTCCTTCGGCGAGAAGGTCCTCCGCGACTACGCCATGGACGCCGGCTACCCGCCGGATTTCCGGCTCCTCGCCGACGTCGACCAGGCCGTCTTCTTCCGCGAGAACCTCTTCCGCCTGCCGCTCGACTACTACCGGCCCCTCGGCCAGCCGACGCGGCACATCCAGGAGGTCCTCGAGGCCATCCGGCGGCTGAAGCAGGAGGACGTCCGGCCGGAGGATTACGTCCGCCACGCCGAGGAGCTGGCCGGCCGGGCCGCGGGCGAGGGCGAGCGGGAAACGGCCCGCACGCACCTCGAGATCGCCCGGGTCTACGCCGCCTACCAGTCGCTCCTGCGGGAACAGGGCCTCATCGACTTCGAGGACCAGGTGACGCTCGTCGTCGACCTCCTGCGGCGGCGGCCGTCGGTCCTCGAGGAGCTGCGGCGCCGCTACCGGTACATCCTCGTCGACGAGTTCCAGGACACCAACTTCGTCCAGTTCGAGCTCGTCAAGATGCTGGCCGCGGAGCACCGGAACCTGACCGTCGTCGGGGACGACGACCAGAGCATCTTCCGCTTCCGGGGCGCTTCGCTCAGCAACATCCTCGGCTTCCAGGAGGTCTACCCGGAGGCCGAGCGGATCGTCCTGACGCGGAACTACCGCTCGACCCAGCCCATCCTCGACGCCGCCTACCGGCTCATCCGCCACAACGACCCGAACCGGCTC
>CAZFBC010000196.1:0-4749 GCA_964517245.1 uncultured Eubacteriales bacterium
GTTTCTGGGCCTCTTCTTCGGGGCCTGGATCATCGGGGGCATCGCCACGTTGCTCGGGGCCTTTCTGTACGCGGAGATGGTCTCGATGATGCCGCGCTCGGGCGGCCCGTACGCCTATCTCAAAGCTGCCTATCCGCCGGTCTGGACCTTTCTGCGCGGCTGGGCCATGTTCTTCGTCTCGGAAACCGCCGCGATAACGAGCGTGGCCCTGGTGTTCGCCGAGTACGGCGCCGCGCTCGTCGAATACGCTTTCGGTGTTCGCTATCCCCTGCCGGTGAAGGTCCTCATCGCGTTCGCGCTCATCTGGATCATGACCTGGGCGAACTGCCTGGGCGCCCTGTTGAGCGGGCGCGTGCAGAACCTGTTCAGCTCGCTCAAGCTGTTCTCGCTCCTGGCGATAGCGGGGTTTTGCTTCACGGGCGGCGGGGACGGCGCGCATTTATCGGCGCGCGTCTGGCCCGAACAGTTCGGCTGGGGGACCGTCATCGCCGTGGGCGCGGCCATGCGATACTGCTTCTTCGCGTACAGCGGGTGGGAGGGCGCCACCTACGTTGCCGAGGAGGTCAAGAACCCCCGGCGGAACATCCCCCTGAGCCTCGTCCTCGGGGCCGGGGCCGTCGTCCTCCTCTACTTCCTGGCCAACGTCGCCTACGTCGTGACGCTGCCCGTCCAGGGGACGCCGGAGGCGGCCGACGTCTTCGGCCGGGGCATCCAGTTCGCCCAGTTCGACCGGGTCGGGACGGCGGCGGCCGAGATGATCTTCGGCCCGGCGGCGGCCGTCATCATGGCCGTGCTGATCATGATCGCCACCTTCGGCTGCAACAACGGCCTGATCCTGTCCGGGGCCCGCGTCTACTACGCCATGGCCAGGGACGGCTTGTTCTTCGAGTCCACGGGCCGTCTCAACCGCAAATCGGTCCCGGGCACGGCCCTCGTCGTCCAGGGCGTCTGGGCCTCGCTGCTCTGCCTGAGCGGCACCTACAGCGACCTCCTGGACTACGTCGTCTTCGCCGTGCTCGTCTTCTTCGTCCTCATAGTCTCCGGCATCTTCATCCTGAGGCGGAAGCGGCCCGACTGGGAGCGGCCTTACAAGGCCTGGGGGTACCCCGTCGTCCCGGGGCTCTACGTCCTCGTCGCGGCGGCCATCGCCGTCGACCTGCTCGTCTTCAAGACGAAATACACCCTGCCGGGCCTGCTCATCGTGCTCCTCGGCATCCCGGTCTACTTCCTGCGGAAGCGGTTCGCGAAGCCGGCGGCCTGAGCGGGCCTCCGGCGCGGCCCTATCCCGGCTTTTTCTTTTCGGCGGCCAGGACCCCGGCCGCCATGTAGTCCCGGGGCGAGAACTCCTGGATCCAGACCCGGATCGTCTCGACCGGCGCGCCGAGCGAGTCGCGGACGGCCTCCGTGACCGCCGCGAGCACCGCCTTCTTCTGTTCGTCCGTCCGGCCTTCGAGGAGGTGGATCTCGACGAGGGGCATGGGCCCTCCTTTCGCCGACATTTTAGCACGGTTGACTTTGGGCGGGGGTTTTGGTAAACACATGCTCAAGACAGGTCGATATGGTCATCAAGACGCGAGAAGCGGAGAAGGTCGTCATTTTCGACGTCGAAGGCGAGATCCGGCGTTCCGACATCCCGCAGCAGACGCTCCACAGCCTGATCGAAGCCCAGCTCGACCGGGGGCGCCGGAAAGTCCTGGTCAACCTCAGCGACGTGGGCTTCATCGACAGCTTCGGCGTGGGGCAGATCCTGGCCAGCTACACCTCGACCCAGAACCTGGGCGGCACCTTCAAGCTTTGCGGCATCTCCAAGCGGCTCCTGCTGATCTTCCAGATCACGATGCTGGACAAGGTCATCCAGATCCACGAGGATTGCGACCGCGCCCTGGAGAGCTTCGACTAGGGACCGCTCCGCGCGGGCCTGACAGGGGGGCGGCTTGGCCGACGGCCGGCTCGAAAGATTCCTCAACCGGTTCGGCGACGTCCGCGGCGGCGAGGCCCGGGCGGCCCTGGCGCTGTCCGGCTATTTCTTCCTGATCACCTTCACCTTCTACATCATCAAGCCGGTCAAGGAGAGCTTCCTCATCTCCTTCGCCCGCCCCGGTTGGTGGCCGTACGCCGAGCTGGCCACGGCCCTTCTCATCGGCTTCGTCGTGGCCTTCAACGCCCGGCTCCTCGACCGCATGCCGCGGCGGACCTTCCTCACGGCCTCGCTGCTGTTCTTCATCGCCAGCCTGTTCGCCTTCTGGTTCATCTTCAACGTCTACCAGTCCCAGCAGTTCCATTCGCCCGTGGTCGACCCTTCGGGCATGGCCTTCACCCTGTGGCTCCAGATCCACATCATCCAGACCTGGCCGTTCGCCGTCTTCGTCATCGCCTTCTGCTTCTGGACCGACGTCTTCATCGCCATGACCGTGACGCAGTTCTGGATCGCCGTCAACGACGTCTTCAAGGCCCACCAGGCCAAGCGGCTCGTCGGGCTCTTCGTCACGGGCGGCCTCTTCGGCGGCATCGCCGGCTCGGCCGTGGCCGCGCTGTCGACCTTCGCCCGGGCCGTCCGGCCCGGGGACCTGCTCCTCGTCGCCCCCGGCCTCCTCGTCCTGGCCGCGGTGACGGTCAACGCCGTCTACGCCGAGCGGCAGAAGATCGACCCCGCCGCGGGCGACGGCTCCGTGGCCCCGGCCTCGCGGGTCGGCGTCCTGGAGAGCTTCCGGGCCGTCCGGCGGAGCCGCTATCTCCTCCTCCTCGCGGCCATGCTGGCCGCGGCCATGGTCTCCGGGTCCCTCATCAATTACCAGTTCAAGACGGTCGTCAAGATCGCCATCGGGAACCCGGGGGAGCGGACCTCGTTCATCGCCGTCCTCTTCCTGGGCATCCTGGTCGTCTCGACGGTCTTCCACCTGGTCACGACCCGCCGCGTCCTCGACTCCTACGGCATCCGCTGGGCCCTGGTCGTCGCCCCGGCCGTCCTCGTCGCGGTGTCCCTGTCGGCCTTCCTCATCCCGGCCGGGCTGCTGCTCTGGTGGGCCTGCGCCGCCCGCGGGACGGACAAGACCTTCGACAACACCCTCAGCCAGTCCGTCCGCGAGCTCCTCTACGTCCCCGTCCCCGCGGACATCAAGTACAAGGGCAAGATCTTCATCGACATGTTCGTCAGCAAGTTCGCCACGGGCCTCGGCGCCGCCCTCTTCCTGGCGTTCTACAAGATCCGGCAGTTCGAGTACCGGGACGACCAGACGCTCCAAGGCGCCCTCACCGCCGTCCGGGAGGCGGGCTTCCTGACCCTCTTCTTCCTCGCCCTCTGGCTCGTCCTGACCCGCCTCGTCTACCGGGAATACCCGGCCGTCCTCAAGATGGACATCCGCAGGAAATGGAAGCTGGGAAGCGAGGCCGTCGCCGAGCACGTCGACGTCGAGCTGACCCACAAGATCTTCGACACCATCCAGAGCCGCGAGAGGAGCACGACCCTCTACTACATGAACGTCTTCAACCTCGTCCGCCGCGGCAACCTGACCCCCGAGCTCAAGGAGCTCCTCGGGATCAAGCGGGACGAGCTCAAGGCCCGGGCCATGGACGCCCTCTTCGACGTCGGCGGCGGGGCCTTCTACCCCGGGCTCGAGGAGGCCATCGCCGACGAGGAGTTCCGCAACGAGATCGACCTCGTCTTCCTGCTGCCCGCCTACCAGGAGGTCATGGGCCGGCGGCTCGGCGAGATCGCCGTCTCGGCCTCCGAGGTCGATCGGATCGAGGCGGCCACCAGCATCAGCCGCATGGTCCCGAACGAGGCGACGCTCGCCGCCTTGGGCCGCCTGCTCGAGGACCCGTCCTCCGAGGTCGTCCTCTACGCCCTCGAAAGCGCGGCCGTCCACCGCCGCCCCGAGCACGTCCCGCTCGTCCTGCGGCACCTGGCCAATCCCATGACCTGCGCGGCGGCCCAGGCGGCCCTGGCCGCTTACGGCCCCGGCGTCGAGGCGCTCGTCGGCCCGGCCCTGCGGTCGGACGGCGTGCTCCCGGCCGTCCGCCGGGCCATCCCCGACGTCATGGCCCGGGTCGGTACCCAGCGCGCCGCCGACATCCTCCTCGAGGAGCTGGCCCGGCGCCGGGAGGACCTGGAACACCCCATCGTCGAGGCCCTCGCCAGGATCAGGGCCGAGCGCCCGGCCGTCCGGTTCCGCGGGCGGGCGGTCCGGGCGGAGCTCCTCCACCTGGTCAGGAAGGCCTGCGAGGTCGTCCTGGAGCCGCCCGGCGCGGGCGAGGACGCCGCGGCGGCCCTGGCCATCCGGGTCAAGCGCGTCTTCGACCTGATGACGCTCCTCTACCCGCGGGAGGACGTCGTCAACGCCTACCAGAACCTCCTCCGGGGGACGGCCCGGACGATCGACTCCTCGATCGAGCATCTCGACAACTTCCTCGACCGGGAGCTCAAGGGCCTCGTGCTGCCGCTCATCGAGGACCTGCCCGCCGGGGAGAAGGCTCAGCGCCTGAGGAAGGCGATGAGGTTGAAATGACCCTGTTCGTCATCTAGAATAAGAGGAGAGGGGCGCCATGGCCAACCTTTACATCTATCCGAAGACGGGGGAGCCGTCGACCTTCCCCCTCGGCGCGCGGCGGGTGACCATCGGCCGGGCCTCCCAGAACGACATCGTCCTGTCCGACCAGTACAGCTCGGGCTGCCACGCCGTCATCGCGCCGGCCGGGAAGGGCTACGCCCTCATCGACCAGGGCAGCAAGAACGGCACCTTCGTCAACGGC
>CAZFBC010000197.1:0-3422 GCA_964517245.1 uncultured Eubacteriales bacterium
AGAACGAGAACTGGGGCGCCTTGACGCCGACGTAGTTGAGGTCGAGGGTCGACTTCCGGCTGCGGACGGGCCGGCCCATGATGGCGGCCACGGCCAGCTCGACGAAATTCGTCCGGGCCACCTTGCTGACGAAGGGGAAGGAGCGCGAGGCCCGCAGGTTGCACTCGATGACCTTGATGGCGTTGTCCTTGGCGATGAACTGGATGTTGAAGGGGCCGGTGATGGCCAGGGCCCGGGCGACCTCGCGGCCGATGCCGCGGATGCGGCGGACCGTTTCGATGTAGAGCTTCTGCGGCGGCAGGACCATGGTCGCGTCGCCGGAGTGGACGCCGGCGTTCTCGACGTGCTCGACGATGGCCGAGGCGACGACCTCGCCGCGGTCGGCCACGGCGTCGAGCTCGATCTCCTTGGCGTTCTCGATGAACTTGGAGATGACGACGGGGTATTCCGGCGTCACCCGGGAGGCCCTCTGGAGGTAGCGGTCGAGGTAGCGGTCGTCGAAGACGATGCTCATGGCCGCCCCGCTCAGGACGTAGGACGGCCGGATGAGGACGGGATAGCCGATAGCCCGGGCGAAGCGCCTGGCCTCGCCGGCGCTCCGGAGCTCGCGCCACGCGGGCTGGTCGACGCCGATCCCGTCGAGGAGCCGCGAGAACTTGAAGCGGTTCTCGGCCCGGTCGATGCTCTCCGGCGGCGTCCCCAGGACGCGCACCCCGGCCCGGTGGCAGCGGAGGGCGATGTTGTTCGGGATCTGGCCGCCCATCGACAGCAGGACGCCCAGGGGCCTCTCCTTCTCGTAGATGTCGAGGACCCGCTCGAAGCTGAGCTCGTCGAAATAGAGGCGGTCGCAGATGTCGTAGTCGGTCGACACGGTCTCCGGGTTGTAGTTGACCATGATCGTCGCGTAGCCGAGCTTCTTGAGGGCCAGGGCGGCGTTGACGCAGCACCAGTCGAACTCGACCGAGGAGCCGATGCTGTAGGAGCCCGAGCCGAGGACCATGACCTTGCCCTTTTCGCCCCTGCCGTTGCGGAAAGACACGTCGTCCTCGCGGCCGTTGTAGGTCGTGTAGAGATAGTTCGTCCGGGCCGGGACCTCGGCGGCGAGCGTGTCGATCTGCTTTACGGCCGGGACGATGCGGGCCTCCGTCCTCCTCCTCCGGACGCGGAGCTCCGTCGACCCGGTGAGGAGCGAGATCTGCTTGTCCGAGAATCCCTTGCGCTTGGCCTCGAGCAGCAGCTCCGGCGGCACGGCGGAGAGCCGGCGGCCCCGAAGGCGGGCCTCGCAGTCGACGATCGACTCGATCTTGTGGAGGAACCAGCGGTCGATCCGGGTCAGCGCGTGGATGCGGTCGACGGAGACGCCCTTCTTGAGGGCCTCGGCGATGCCGAAGAGCCGCTCGTCGGTGGGCTGGCGGAGCTCCTTCTCGAGATCCCGGAAGGAGTAATTCTCGTTGGCGACGAGGCCGTAGACGCCGACCTGGAGCATCCGGGCCGCTTTCTGGACGGCCTCCTCGAAGGACCTGCCGACGGCCATGACCTCGCCGACCGACTTCATCTCCGAGCCGATCTTCTTCGAGACGCGGGCGAACTTCTTCAGGTCCCAGCGGGGGATCTTGACGACGAGGTAATCGAGGGCGGGCTCGAAGCAGGCCGACGTAGCCTTGGTGATCGAGTTCGGCAGGTCCGGCAGCAGCCGGCCGAGGGCGAGCTTGGCGGCGACGAAGGCCAGGGGATAGCCCGTGGCCTTGCTGGCCAGCGCGGAGCTCCGCGACAGCCGGGCGTTGACCTCGATGACGCGGTAGTCGCCGTCGCGGGGGTCGAGGGCGTACTGGATGTTGCACTCGCCGACGATACCCAGGCGGCGGATGGCCCTGATGGCGATCGTCCGGAGGCGGTGGTACTCCTCGTTCGTCAGCGTCTGGGACGGGGCGATGACGATGCTCTCCCCGGTGTGGATGCCCATGGGGTCGAAGTTCTCCATGTTGCAGACGGCGATGCAGTTGTCGGCCCGGTCGCGGACGACCTCGTACTCGATCTCCTTCCAGCCGTCGAGGTATTCCTCGACGAGGACCTGGGGGGAGGAGGCGAAGGCTTTGCGCAGGGCCTCCCGCAGCTCGCGCGGCGCGTAGGCGATGCCGCTGCCCCGCCCGCCGAGGGCGTAGGCGGCGCGGGCCATGACCGGGTAGCCGATCGCGCCGGCGGCCCGGAGCCCGGCCTCGACGGTGCGCACGGCGATGCCCCGGGGCGTCTTGAGGCCGGCCTCGGCCAGGGCCCGGTTGAAGAGCTTGCGGTCCTCGGTCTTCTCGACCGCCTCCATCGGCGTCCCCAGGACGGCCACTCCGGCCTTTTCGAGGACCCCGCTCTTCCAGAGCGCGAGGCCGCAGTTGAGGGCGGTCTGCCCGCCGAAGGAAAGAAGAACGCCCTGCGGCTTTTCGCGGGCGATGACCTTTTCGACGAAAAAGGGCGTGACGGGCAGGAAGTAGACCCGGTCGGCCATCCCCTCCGAGGTCTGGATCGTGGCGATGTTCGGGTTGATCAGGACGATCTCGAGGCCCTCCTCCTTGAGGGCCTTGATGGCCTGGCTCCCGGAATAGTCGAACTCTCCGGCCTCCCCGATCTTCAGGGCGCCGCTCCCCAGGATGAGGACCTTCCTCGGCTTTTTCATCCGGCGGCCTCGAGGAAGGCGTCGAAGAGGAATTCGGTATCCGTCGGGCCGGGGCAGGCCTCGGGGTGGAACTGGACGCCGAAGACGGGCCGGCGCCTGTGGCGGATGCCCTCGTTCGTGCCGTCGTTGGCGTTCCGGAACCAGGGCGCCCAGTCACGGGGCAGGGTCGCCGGGTCGACGGCGAAGCCGTGGTTCTGGCTGGTGATGTAACAGCGCTTCGTCCCCTCCTCGAGGCAGGGCTGGTTCTGGCCGCGGTGGCCGAACTTGAGCTTGAAGGTGTCGCCGCCCGCGGCCAGGGCGAGAAGCTGGCTGCCCAGGCAGATGCCGAAGAGGGGGAGGCCCTCGCGGAGGAGCCGGCGGATCGTCGCGATGGTGGCCCCCGCCCGCTTGGGGTCGCCCGGCCCGTTGGAGATGACGATGCCCTCCGGCGCGAAGGCCAGGATGCGGGCGGCGCCCGTGTCGGCCGGGACGCGGACGACCGAGACGCCGCGGCGGACGAGGGCCCGGACGATGCCCAGCTTGGCGCCGCAGTCGATCAGCACGACGGTCTTCGGGGCCCGGGGGTTGACGATGCGGATCTCGGGGGTCGTGACCTCGGCCACGAGGTCGCGGGCGTTGGGATCGGCCGCGGCCCGGGCCTCTCGCCTCAGGCGGGCCGTGTTGAGAGGGCCGTCGGCGCAGGCGAGCAGGCCGGGCATGACGCCGTGGACGCGGAGCTTCTTCGTCAGGGCCCGGGTGTCGATGCCGGCGATGCCCG
>CAZFBC010000197.1:3432-4730 GCA_964517245.1 uncultured Eubacteriales bacterium
TTTGAGAGGTGGCGTGGGAGGGCCGGGCGCAAAGCTCGGAGACGACGTAGCCGGCGACGCGGGGCCTCTCCGACTCGAACCGGGCCGGGTCGACGCCGTAGTTGCCGATGAGGGGATAGGTCTGGCAGAGGATCTGTCCGTGATAGGAGGGGTCGGTGATGGACTCCGGGTAGCCGACGATCCCGGTATTGAAAACGACTTCCCCCCCGGTCTTGGCGCTCGCGCCGAAGCCTACGCCCTCGAGGACGGTCCCGTCCGCGAGGGCCAGTGCCGCTCTGCGAATGTGTGGAGCCTCCGTGCCATTTCCGGGCAGTATAACACGGGTCGCCGGGGAGCTCAATGGCCGGAGAGGAGGGGATTTCACCCCTTGAATCACCCGGCGGGGTCATGGTATTTTCACCGGGGAAGAGGAGAATGGGGGCCATCTCCCGAAAGATGAGGTGTGCGATGCCCGCAGAGGACGGAGGCGCCAGGCCCTGCAAGCCGGAAGAGCCCGCCCCGACGGCCCCGGCCCGCTCCGGGACGGTCGACAAGGACGAGATCATCCGGTCCATGGCCAAGGCCCTGCGCGTCGCCTTCAAGATGGCCTCGATGTACAATCCCGACCACCCGGCCTTCAAGAGCAGCGTCAACGAGCTCATGGCCAAGCTCGAGACCGTCTTCCTCCACCTCAATCCGCTCGTCATCGGCTTCACGCCCCACGCCCTCCTCATCGACGGGCGCTTCTGGGAGGGCGAGCGGACCTTCATGGACCTGGCCCAGCTCTTCCACGTCCGCAAGATCAAGCGCCTGGAGATCCGGCCCGGCGTCCCCCAGGCCGAGTTCATGCGCTTCGCCTCCAAGATCATGCTGCCCGTCAAGCTGTTCCTCAGGGAAGGCGGGGCCAAGGCCATCGTGGAGCGGGAGACCATCGTCCACATCGGCGTCGAGACCCTGGACTACGCCGTCCTCCTCCAGGGGGAGGGCGAGGAGATCAAGGACATCTGGCCCTACCTCCTCATGGAGGCCGTCGAGGAGAGGGACGACCGGAAGTTCGAGCAGCTCTCGGACAGCTTCGGCAAGGTCGTCGGCAAATTCAACAGCGAGGACCTCATCCAGAACGAGGAGCTGCACAAGAACTTCGCCCAGTTCTTCCACTACCTCAAGTCGACCTCCGAGGAGAAGCACCGGACCTGCGCCAAGCAGCTCCTCAAGACGATCGTCTCCGCCCGCAAGACCCCGACCGAGGCGAAGTTCGAGAACCTCAAGCTCCTCATCTCCGACCTGAGCGAGGAGGACCTGGCCTCGACGCTCTGGGA
>CAZFBC010000198.1:0-3443 GCA_964517245.1 uncultured Eubacteriales bacterium
CGTCATCCTGGCCGGCGTCGTCAACATCCCGGTCTTCAAGGGCCTCAAGCTGGGCGTCGACTTCGGGGAGGGCACCCTTCTCCGGGTCATGCTGAAGAGCCCCTCGGACGAGGGCCAGATCCGCGACCTCCTCCAGACCGTCGGCCTGGGCAAGAGCACGGTCCAGAGCACGGGCGACACGGGACGGGAGTTCCAGATCCGGGCCATGGAGGCGATCAACGTCAAGGCCAGCGAGGAGGAGCTGCTCGAGGCCCACGAGGCCCTGGCCGACAAGATCATCGCGGCCCTGCGCGGCGACGACGGGGCGGCCGAGAGGGCCCGCGGCCTCGTCGACCTCAACACCGTCGACGAGAGGACGCTCTCGGGCCTCCTCGAGGGCGCCTTCCCCGGTTCGGGCCCCGAGGCCGCCCAGAGGATCCTCTTCTACCGGAACCAGAACGGCATCATCACCGACGCCCAGGTCCTCGCCGGCCTCGGGCTCAAGCCCGAGGTCCTGAGCTTTCTCGAGTCCGGGACCTACCTGGGCAAGATGACCGTCCTGAGCCGGGAGACCGTCGGCCCGCAGGTCGGGGCCGACCTCCGGCGCAAGGCCGTCCAGGCGACCATCTGGTCCCTGCTCGGCATGCTCGTCTACATCGCCCTGCGGTTCAAGCTCGAGTACGGCGTCGCGGCCATCTTCACCCTGGCCCAGGACGTCCTCATCACGATGAGTGTCTACTCCTTCACGAACCGCGAGATCAACCTGCCCATCATCGCCGGCATCCTGACCATCGTCGGCTTCTCGATCAACGACACCATCGTCATCTTCGACCGCGTCCGGGAGAACCAGAAGGTCCTGAGGGGCAAGCGCCTCGAGGACGTCATGAACACGAGCCTCAACCAGACCCTGAGCCGGACGATCATCACCTCGGGCACGCTCTTCCTGACGGTCACGGCCCTGTTCCTCTTCGGCGGCGAGGTCATCAACGACTTCGCCTTCCTGATGCTCGTGGGCACCATCGAGGGCGTCTACTCGACGATCTACCTGTCGTGCCCCGTCGTCCTGTTCTGGCAGAGGTGGGTCCAGCCGAAAAAGGCCGCCAGGAGATAAAATTCCCTTGTCAAAACGCTTTTTTTCTTCTATACTATCGCTTGTGTGATTCTGTAATATCCCGAGCATGAGGTAAGCATCATGGCGGATGTCAAAAAACGGACCAACGCGACGGATGTGCCCGAGCTCTTCAAGGACTCCTTCTTCAAGAGGGAGAAGGGCACGACACGGAAAGCCGTTGTCTTTCCCATCGCCCTCATCCTCCACGTCGTCCTCATCATCACGGCCATCGTCCTCCCCCTGATGTCCACGGGCGAGCTGCCCACGGTCGAGGTCTACAGCGCCTTCCTGGCGCCCCCGCCGCCGCCCCCGCCTCCCCCGCCGCCGCCGGCCAAGAGGAAGGCGGCGACGACGAGCGCCCGGATCAAGCGCGTCCAGGCCACGGCCCAGATCGACCCCGGCCGGCTCGTCGCCCCCGTCGAGATCCCCGAGGAGATCGCCGAGGAGACGCTCTCGGACATCGGCGTCGAGGGCGGCGTTGAAGGCGGCGTCGAGGGCGGCGTCGTCGGAGGCGTCCTCGGAGGCGTCGTCGGAGGCGTCCTCGGAGGCGTCGTCGGCGAGGTCGAGGCCCCGGTGCGGGCCATCGGCGACGTCAAGCCTCCCAAGCTCGTCCGCGAGGTGGCCCCCGTCTATCCGGAGATCGCCCGTCAGGCCCGCGTCGAGGGCATCGTCATCGTCGAGGCCACGACCGACGTCTACGGCCGGGTCCAGAACGTCAAGATCCTGCGCTCCATCCCCCTGCTCGACCAGGCGGCCATCGACGCCGTCCGGCAGTGGGTCTACGAGCCGATGATCATCAACGGCCGTCCCCGGCCCGTCGTCTTCACCGTCACCGTTCGCTTCCAGCTGAAATAACGAAGTCAGTCAATGGCTTTCGATATCTTACAGGAGGTATAACCCATGCAATTCGGTCTTCTCGAAATGTGGGCGGCCATGGGAGCTGTGGCCAAGACCGTCGCGATCATCCTGATCGGGCTGTCCGTCATCACCCTTTACATGCTCATCGAGCGGCTGCTCGTGTTCTCCCGGGCGGCCAAGACGTCCCGCGCCGTCGCGCCCAAGCTCGCCGACCTGCTGAAGAGCGGCAACCTCAAGGATGCCCTGGCCCTCTCCAGCAGGAAGGAGTACAAGGGCAGCCACCTGGCCCGCGTCACCTCGGCCGGCATCCAGGCCTTCATGGAGGGCAAGGAAGCCAGGCTGGGATTCGATGAGCAGATCGCTTCCGCGTCCCGCGGCGCCGCGCGTTCCAGGACCCTGTTCAACCAGGAGCTCCGGCGCGGCCTGAACATGCTGGCCACGATCGCCACGTCCTCGCCCTTCATCGGGCTGTTCGGGACGATCTTCGGCATCATCAACGCCTTCCGCGGCATGGCCCTGACCGGCTCGGGCGGCATCGGCGCGGTCGCCGGCGGCATCGCCGAGGCCCTCGTCACCACGGCCGTCGGCATCGGCGTCGCGGTCCTGGCCCTGTGGGTCTACAACACGCTGAACTCCAAGATCGAGATCTACGACGCCGAGATGGCCAACACGGAATCTCAGGTCGTCGACTTCTTCATCAAGTCCGGCGAAGCCCGCTAAGGCACTAGGGATCCGGCCCCGTCGGGCCGGATCGAGAGAGAGGCATACAATGGGATTCTCAATAGCCACGGGCGGCAAAGAAACCGTCAGGTCCGAACCGAATGTCGTCCCTCTCTGTGACGTCCTGCTCGTCCTTCTCATCATCTTCATGATCGTCACGCCCCTCGTCCAGAAGGGCGTCGACGTCCGGCTGCCCAACGCCCAGTTCACCGTCAACATGCCGGAGAACCCGGACGTCGTCCTGGCCATCAAGAGGGACGCGCGCGACCCCAAGGGTTTACTCCTTTATGTCAACCAGGACAAGGTGACGATGGAGACCTTGCAGAACGCGCTCGAAGAGGCTTTCCTGACCGTCGCCGACAAGAAGCTCTATCTCAAGGCGGACCAGGAGCTCGAATACGGAAACATCGTCGACCTCATCGACGTCATCCGCGCCTCGGGCATCGAGATCGTCGGCATCATCACGGAGAAAAAGACGGAAAGGGGCGACTGAGCGCTCGGCTCGAACTCCCGCACACCTTCGATTCTGCCATCGAACGGGGCGGGGGAAGGAAGCGACGCTTCCTTCCCCCGCCTTTTTTTTTGGTCAACGGGGACACGTACCCGAGGTACGTGTCCCCTCAGGCCAGCTTGCGGATCTCGGCGATGAGCTCGTCGGCCATGCGGGCGGCCGGCACCTTCCGCAGGACCTTGCCCTTCTTGAAGATCACCCCGTGGCCGCGGCCGCAGGCCAGGCCGATGTCGGCCTCCCGGGCCTCGCCGGGCCCGTTGACGG
>CAZFBC010000198.1:3543-4658 GCA_964517245.1 uncultured Eubacteriales bacterium
CGGCCGCAGGCCAGGCCGATGTCGGCCTCCCGGGCCTCGCCGGGCCCGTTGACGGCGCAGCCCATGACCGCCACCGTGACCGGGGCGCGGAGCGCCAGGACGGCCTTCTCGACGCGCGCGGCCACGGGCATCAGGTCGACCTCGCACCGGCCGCAGGTGGGGCAGGAGACGAACGTCGCCCCCCGCGCCCGGACCCCCATGGCCTGGAGGACCTGCCAGGCGACGAAGACCTCCTTCGCGGCCGGGGCGGTCAGCGAGACCCGGACCGTGTCGGCCAGCCCCTCGGCCAGCAGGACGCCCAGCCCGGCCGAGGACTTGACGCTCCCGGCGAGCAGGCGCCCGGCTTCGGTGATGCCGGCGTGGAAGGGGTAGTCCACCTCGCCGGCCAGGATCCGGTAGGCCTCGACCGTCCGCGGGATGTCGGAGGCCTTGAGGGAGATCTTGATGAGCCCGAAGCCGAGGTCCTCGAGAAGGCGGACGTGGCGCATCGCGCTCTCGGCCATGGCCGCCGCGGTCGCGCCCCCGGCCCGGGCCAGGATGTCCTTCTCGAGAGAGCCCGAGTTGACCCCGATGCGGATGGGGACGCCCCTCTCCCCCGCCGCGCGAACGACCTCGCGGACCTTGGCCGGGGAGCCGATGTTGCCGGGGTTGAGCCGCAGGCCGTCGACCCCGGCGTCGAGCGCGGCCAGGGCCAGGCGGTGATCGAAGTGGATGTCGGCGACGAGCGGCGCCCGGGCCCGCTTCCGGATCTCCCCGAGCGCGGCGGCCGCCGCCCGGTCCGGCACGGCCAGGCGGACGATCTCCGCCCCGGCCCTCTCCAGCCGGCGGACCTCGGCCGCGGTCGCCCGGACGTCCCGGGTGTCGGTCTTGGTCATGGCCTGGACGGCGACGGGCGCGCCGCCCCCGACGACGACGGCCCCGACCCTGACGGGGCGGGTCTTCCGGCGCGGGAACATCCGGTCCTCCTCGGGCCTAGAACGGCAGGACGCTGCTCCAGCCGTTCGGCAGCTTTTTCACGAAGTCGTTGAGCACGACGAAGACGATCAGGACGACGAAGATGACGAAGCCGATCGACATCCAGACCTGCCGGGCCTTGGGCCCGAGGTCGCGGCGGA
>CAZFBC010000199.1:0-4641 GCA_964517245.1 uncultured Eubacteriales bacterium
CCGGCCGCTCCTTCCCCCGCGGCCGGGGGCGCGATATTGAGATAGCCGGCCTCGACGCCGGGGGCCAGGAAGAAAGGCGGGAAGAGGACCGGCCCTTCCGCGGGGACTTCGGCCACCTCGACAACGCACGACCCCACGGCCGCCCGCCCGTTCTCCAGGTTCCGGACGATGACGCGGCCGCCGTAGCGTCCCGGCCCCAGGGCGGTTGCCGTGTAGAGAAAGACCGTCTCGGCCCTGAACTCTCTCCAGTCGACCTCGACCCTGCGGCCGTCGACGATAGCCTTGCTCCCATCGAGGACCAGAACGACGCACTCGGCCCGGTCGCCGACCTCCCTCCGGATTGCCGCGACGGAGATCTCGCAGACGAGAAGGGCGTTGCCGGCGCCGGCCCCCGGCCCGGTCCCGCCACCGGACGCCGCGAACGGCGCCGCGGTCATCGGGAATTCGAGGCTCCTCGGGGCCGAGGCCTCGCCCAGCGCGAGAAGGAGCAGGTTGAGGTGCTTCTCGACGGGCGAAAGCCTGCCGAACGGGACCGGGTCGAAATAGCCCCGCTGAGCGTGGACCGTGCATCCCTTTCGGGCGACCTCGACCCGGACCTCGTGGTACTTCCCGTCCCAGGCCTCCGGGACGTAGTAGCCGAGGACGTAGTAGTTGGCCGTGGCGTCCTCGATCTCCGCCGCGATCCGCGCGTAATAGTTGACGTCGGAGAAGTATTTCCCGCCGGTCGTCCGCGAGAGATAATCCAGGGAGGGTTCGGGGAAGACGCCGAGCTTGATCTTGTCGGCGACGCCCGTGGTCGTGTTGACCGAGAAGACGGCGGCGTTGGCCGAGGCCAGCGTCCGGGCCATCGTCTCGAAAAGGGCGCTCCCGCCCGCGCCCGGCCGGACGACCGCCGCGCCGAAGCCCCGGGAGAACAGGATGACGTTCTTTTGCCCGGGGATGGCCGCGAGCGTCTTGGCCCAGCCCGCCACCTCCGCGAAGAGGTTCCGGCTGGCGGTCCCGGCGTGGCCACCGTGGCGCCCGAAGACCTCCAGGCTCATGATCTCCATGCCCATGGGCTCGTGTCCGAACAGCCCGCTCTCGTCGACGACCGGAGTGATGCCCGGGGCGTCGCGGAGCTTCCCGATCGCCGCCCTGACCTTGTCGTGGTCCTTGGTGAGGTACTCGTGAAGCTTGAGGCCGCCCAATAGGGAGAACGTGAACAGCGCCGCCTCGTCGCCGGGCCGGACCTTGGTGTCCATGAACTGGCGGGCGGCGTTCCCCGCCTTCCTGACACCCTCGAGGTCGTTCCGGACGTAATCGATGAGGAAGAAGAACTTCCGGCCCAGGAGCGGCGCGGCCTCGCCCTCCGGCGAGGGCGCGCCCACGGTCTCTCCGGGCGCTCCGGGCTTCGCCGTGACCGCTTCCGGCAGGGTCAGCGCGTACTTCTCGAACTCCGTGATCGCCTGGGGCTCGCCGTTGTCGCGGAGGATGAAATCCTCCTTGCGGAGGTCGAGCACCGGCTTCCCCCGGGCGTCCGTGACGAACGCCTGGACGAGCTTCAGGGTGACACTGACCCGGTGCTGGATCGGGGGCTGGGCCTCCCGGGCGCCCGGAGGGACCTGGCCGAGGGCCCCGCCACCTGCCAGGACGAGACCGGCCGCTAGGGCCGCGGCGACGCTCTTCATGCCGACCTCCCCGCGCTTCCATTATGTCCCCGCCCGTCTTTTTTTTCAAATACGCCGCTTCCCGAAGCCGCCCGGCCATAAACAAAGGGCCCGAAAGAAGCGTATTCTTGTGTTATGCCGTTTTTCCTTCCCCGGGCGCCGTCCCGAGATACGATCTTCCATCAGGAGGAAGCCCGATCATGAAAGCCCTCCCGTCCCGCCCGGCCTCAGCCGCCGTCTTCGTTCTGGCCGCGACGTTCGCCGCCTCGCTTCTCTCGGCCGTCCCCGCCGCCTTCGCCGCCGCCTCCGGCGACGACTTCGCCTTCTACGAACAGGGCGCCCGGGCCGCCGCCCTCGGCGGCGCCTTCACGGCCCGGTCGGACGAGGTCTCGACCCTCTTTTACAACCCCGCCGGGCTGGCCTTCCTCGGCGGCATCCGCCTCAAGACCAACGTCGTCTTCGGCCGGCGGAACGTCACCGCGGCCTGGCCGGGGGACGAGACCGTCTTCCGGACCCGCCCGATCGACCTCGTGGGCAACTACGCCTTCTCCTGGCAGCCCATCCGCAGGGTGACCCTGGGCGCCGGCTCCTCCACACCCTACAGCTATCAGTCGCTTTGGACAGTGAACTGGAGCGGGAGCGCGCTCTGCAGGCAAAGCCTGTTCAAGGCCCATTACCTGACCCTGGCCGCGGCCGTCGAGCTCTTCAAGGGCTTCGCCGTCGGCGCCGGGCTGGAGCTCGTGTCCTCGAAACTGGAGTGGCAGCACGACATCCTCTACTACGACATGTACTTCCTGAGCCGCCACGAGCTTGGCGGGAAAGGCCGCGGGCTCACGGCCGGCGTCCTGTGGAAGATCGCCCCCGCCGTCTCGATCGGGGCGAGATACCGGGAGAGCGTCCCCGTCGATTACGAGGGTCACAACATCTTCCACTCGTACAGCGGCATCCTCCCCCAGGACGTGACCGCGAGCCTGACCCTCCCCCGCGAGATCGCCTGCGGCGCCGTGCTGACGCCGGTCCCGCGCGTCTCGCTCTCGCTCGACCTCCAGTGGAACACGTGGGGCGGGTTCGGGGGGTGGACCATCACGGCCGTCGACGAGGACTTCCAGGCCGCGCTCCCCGACCTCGCGACGCAGAGCGGGGCCCTGAGCCTCTCCGACACGACGACGGTCAAGGCCGGCCTCGAGTACCGCGTCGCCCGGCACATGGCCCTGAGGGCCGGCTACGCCCGCCGGCCGTCCTCCGTGGACGACGACGTCCGGTCGCCCGTCTATCCGGACCTGGCCCGCTCGGTCCTGTCCCTCGGCTTCGGCTACGAAGGGCCGGCGTTCTCGATCTGGGGTGACGGCGAACGGGTCAGCGACCTGTCCTTCGACCTGTACCTGCGCTACGCCTCGGCCGCGGCGGCGCCGTCGGCCCTGCCCGGCTACGAGATGACCTACGACTCGAGCCGGCTCGTCGTCGGCGTGGGGGCCGGGTTCGCTTTCTAGCCCGGGCCGATCCTCACAGCCCCCTTTTATTGTCGCGTATCGAGTGATAGGATAGCCCCTCAGGAGACAGCCCCATGACAAAACCCCGCCACGCCCGCCCGTTTTCGACCGCCGCCGCCGTCCTGGCCGCGGCCGCGCTCTTCGCCCCCCTCGCCTCCGTTCCCGCCGCCTTCGCCGCCTCCGCGGGCGACGATTTCGGCTTCCACGAGCCGGGAGCCCGGGCCGCCGCCCTCGGCGGCGCTTTCACGGCCCGGTCCGACGAGATCTCGACCATGTTCTACAATCCCGCCGGCCTGGCCTTCCTCGGCGGCGTCCGCCTCAAGACCAACGTGATAGCCGGCCGCCGGAACCTGACCGCGTCCTGGCCCGACGCGGACCGCGTCTACCGCTCGAACCAGCTCGAGCTCCTGGGCAGCTTCGCGGCCTCCTGGCAGCCCATCAAAAGGATCACCCTGGGCATCGGCTTCGACTCGCCCTGGAGCTACGACTCGCTCTGGACGCCGGCCTGGAGCGGCCACACGCTCTGCAACGTCAGCCTCTTCAAGGCCCGGACCCTGGGCCTCAACGCGGCCGTCGAGCTCTTCAAGGGCTTCGCCGTCGGCGGCGGGTACCGCTTCGTGACCTCGGACCTCGAGTGGCAGCACGACCTCTACTGGAACATTCCGAACTATCCCCTGGAGAGCGACGTTCTCGTCGAGAGCAGCCACGTGCTGAGCGGCAAGGGCCAGGGCTTCACGGCCGGGGTCATGTGGAAGGTCGTCCCCGCCGTCACGATAGGGGCGAGCTACCGGGACAGCATCGCCCTCGACCACGAGGGCCGCGTCGCCTTCACCACGCCGATCTACAACTACGATTACGTGCCCCTGCCGAGCGGCGGCTCCACCAACCTCTACACGCTCGTCGACATGTTCTTCGTCGACCACGACGTCGCCGCGCAACTGAACCTCCCCCGCGAGATCGCCTGCGGCGTCGCCGTGACCCCCCTCGAGCGCCTGTCGCTCTCCGTCGACCTCAAGTGGACGAGGTGGAGCGAATTCGGCGACTGGGTCATCTCCGCCGTCGACGAGGAGATCGCCCCGCTGTGGTCGGATATCTTCGTCGAATTCTACGGCATCGCGCCCGACCACGAGGTCCAGGGCGTTCCCCTGGGCCTGGCCGACACGCGGGCGGTCAAGGCCGGGATCGAATACCTCGTCACCCCCCACGTCGCCCTGAGGGGAGGCTACGCCCGCCACCGCTCCTCGGTCGGCGAGGCCAACCGGACGCCGGTCTATCCGGACCTCGACCGCTCCGTCTTTTCGTTCGGCCTCGGCTACGAGGGCCCGGTGTTCTCGATCTGGGGCGACGGCGAGAGGGTCAGCGACCTGTCCTTCGACCTGTACGTCCGTTACGCCGCCGCCGCGGCGGGGCCGTCGGCCCTGCCCGGCTACGAGATGACCTACGACTCGAGCCGGGTCGTTTTCGGCCTCGGCGCCGGATTCTCATTCTAGGGAGGGACCCCATGA
>CAZFBC010000200.1:0-4633 GCA_964517245.1 uncultured Eubacteriales bacterium
TGGACGGCGGGAAATCCCTCCTGGAAGGCCGGGCTCCGGGCGACGGACGTCATCGCCGGGCACGGCCGGGGCGGGTGCCTCGTCGAATGCACGATCTCCGACCTGGAGACCGGGGAGCCCGGCCTCTCCTACATCTCCGCGGCCTTCAACGGCGGCTGGCACACGGTCGCGGCGAGCAAAGGGGCGCTGGTCGTCGGGCTGCCCGCGCTCAAGGCCCTGGCCGCCGCGAACGGCGTCTCCCTCAAGTTCAGCGGGGCCACGGCCGCGGCGCTGCCCACGCTCGACGTCGGGACGTTCTCCCTCGCCGGCGCCCGGATCGAAGGCATCCAGGGCGTCCTCAACGGGACGTCCAACTATATCCTGATGCGCATGGGGGAGGGGCTGGACTACGGCGACGCCCTCCGGGAAGCCCAGGAGAAAGGCATCGCCGAGCCCGACCCCACCTACGACGTGGGCGGCTGGGACACGGCCGGCAAGATCCTCCTCATCACCAACGCGTGCCTCGACGCGGCCTACGTCCTGAAGGACGTCCGCGTGAGCGGCATCGCCGGCCTCGACGCGGCCTTCGTCCGGTCCGCCCGGAAGGAGGGCCGTTCCGTCAAGCTCCTGGCCACGGCGGCCCCCGGCCGCAGGGGCGCCGAATGGACGCTCGACGTCAGGCCTTCCATCATCGAGGCGACGCACCCGCTCGCCCACGTCAACGGCACGGAGAAGGGCATCACCTTCCTCACCGACTCCATGGGCACCGTGACCGTGACGGGCGGCCGCTCCAACCCCCGCGGCGCCGCCGCCGCCCTCCTCAAGGACATCATCAACATCTACCGCCCGCCCTTTTAGGGGGGGGCGCGTTGACCGAACGCCTCTTTTCTGATAACGTGAGGCTCTCCATAACAAATTCGCGATCCGGACCCAAGGTACGGAGAGGTGTCCGAGTGGTTTAAGGAGCACGCTTGGAAAGCGTGTGTGTGCCGCAAGGCGCACCGCGGGTTCGAATCCCGCCCTCTCCGCCATCCGAGAGCCCGGCCAAAGGAGCCATGAGATGGACAGTCACGACCTCATCCACACCGAAGACCTCTACGGGGCGCACAACTACCACCCCCTCGACGTCGTCGTCAGCAAGGCCCAGGGGATCTGGATGCACGACGTCGAAGGGCGCAAGTACATGGATTTCCTGAGCGCCTATTCCGCCGTCAACCAGGGCCACCGTCACCCCCGCATCGTCAAGGCCCTCGTCGCGCAGGCCAAGACGCTGACCCTGACCTCGAGGGCCTTCCGGAACGACCAGTGGCCCATGCTGGCCAAGGAGCTCTGCGAGATGACGGGCTACTCCATGGTCCTGCCGATGAATTCGGGCGCCGAGGCCGTGGAGACCGCCGTCAAGGCGGCCCGCAAATGGGCCTACCAGAAGAAGGGCGTCCCCCAGGACCGGGCCGAGATCATCGTCTGCGGCAACAATTTCCACGGCCGGACGGTCACGGTCATCAGCTTCTCGACCGAGCCGCTCTACCGTCAGGACTTCGGCCCCTTCACCCCCGGCTTCACGGTCGTCCCCTTCGGCGACGCCGAGGCCCTGGAAAAGGCCATCACGCCGAACACCGCGGCCTTCCTCGTCGAGCCCATCCAGGCCGAGGCGGGGATCCTCATCCCGCCGGACGGCTACCTCAAGCGGGCCGCCGAGATCTGCCGGGCGAACAACGTCCTCTTCATCGCCGACGAGATCCAGACGGGGCTCGGCCGCACGGGCAGGCTCTTCGCCTGCGAATACGAGGGCGTCCGGGCCGACATGGTCGTCGTCGGCAAGTCCCTCGGCGGAGGATGCTACCCCGTTTCCGCCGTCCTGGCCGACCGGGAGATCCTCGGCGTGTTCAAGCCCGGGGAGCACGGCTCCACCTTCGGAGGCAACCCGCTCGGCTGCGCGGTCGCCCGCGAAAGCCTCCGCGTCACCCGCGAGGAGAAGCTGGTCGAGAACGCGGACGAGAGGGGCCGGATCTTCATGGAGAAGCTCCGCAAGGTCCGGAGCCGGCACATCAAGGAGGTCCGCGGCCGCGGGCTCCTCATCGGCATCGAGCTCCACGCCGCCGCCGGCGGCGCCCGCCGCTTCTGCGAAGAGCTTCAGAAGGAAGGGCTCCTTTGCAAGGAGACCCACGACAACGTCATCCGTCTCGCTCCGCCCCTGATCATCAGGGACAAGGACCTCAACTGGGCCCTCAAGCGGATCAAGTCCGTCTTCAAAAGGCTGGCCTGAGCCGGACATCCTGACCGGTATGTCCGTTTTTTAGGACACGCCGCCCCGCGGCGGCCTTTTGAACAGGCAGGGATGTGCTTGGCACGATCCTTGCTAAAAAACGGGTTAGGAGGATGGAGATGAAAAAGACGGTCGGCCTACTGATTTTGGTCCTGCTCTTCGGAGCGGCGGCCTGCATCCGTTACGTCCCCTACGGCGATCGGGGCTCGTACGACTACAGCACCCCCCCCTACGACAGGTACGACCGCTACGACGATCTCGACATCGGCTATTTCTACGACACCCTGGCCCCCTACGGCATGTGGGTCTCCTATCGGCCCTACGGGTACGTCTGGATTCCCGCCAACGTCGGCTACGGCTGGCGGCCCTACACCCGGGGATACTGGGTCTGGTCCGACTACGGGTGGACCTGGGTCTCCATGGAGCGGTGGGGTTGGATCGCCTATCACTACGGCCGCTGGGGCTGGGACCGCCGCCTGGGCTGGTTCTGGGTCCCCGACGTGGTCTGGGGGCCCGCCTGGGTCGCCTGGCGGTGGGGCGACGCCCACGTCGGCTGGGCGCCACTCCCGCCGGGCGTCGAGTTCGTGCCCGGGCGCGGCTTCGGACGGCACGCCTGGAACATCCCCGGTCATCATTGGAATTTCGTCCGCGGCCGCTATTTCATGGACCGGACCCTCGACCGCTGGATCCTGCCGATCGAGCGCAACCTCACCATCGTCAACATGACGAGCCTGACGGTCAACATCGAGCCCCGCGACCAGCGGATCGTCAACGGGGGCGTCGACATCGACCACATCCGCCGGCTGACCGGCCGTGAGGTCGAGAAATACTCGCTCCGGGAATCGACCCGTCCGGGCGACGCCCGGGACGACGGGCGCGACCTGGTCGTCTCCAAGCCCGTCGTCAAGCCCAGCGAAACGGCCAGGCCGAAGCAGGTCGTCGACCAGGACGCCGCCGAGCGGCGGCTCGGCAGCGATACGGGCGGCCGCGTCTACCGCACGGTCCCCCGCAACGAGGAGGAAACCCTCCGCGAGGACCACGCCAAGGAGCAGTGGCTCATGCGCGAGAGCCAGGAGAGCGAGCTCAACGAGGTCCGCCGCAAGGTCGAGGACGAGCGCCTGAAGACCGCCAACCCGGCCGAGAAGAAGAAGATCGAAGAGCTGTCCGGCGCCCGGCTGACCGAGCTGAAGAATAAGCACAAGACGGAGAAAGCCGAGCTCGAGAAGAGGCAGAAAGAAGAGGCGGCCAAGGCGAAGGGGAAAAAGGCGCCGGTCAGGAAGCCGGTCGAGAAGACGGACAGGAGCTAGGCCGGGCGGCGCGCCCGGACCGTCGCGGCCAGCGCGGCGGCGAGAACGACGGCCCCTCCCGAGACCGTTCTCAGGGAGGGGCTTTCCCCGAGGAAGACGAGGGCGAGCAGGATGCCGTAGACCGGCTCGAGCGAGCTCAGGACGCTCGCCGTCCTGGCCCCGACCCCCTTCATCCCCTCGATGAACAGCGTATGGGCCAGGGCCGTGCAGACGACGCCGAGGACGGCGATGAGCCCCCAATCCCGGCCCGAGGAGGGGAGGCCCGTCCCGAACAGGGCCGGAACGAGGAACAGCCCGGCGAAGAGGTTCTGGTGGAGGGCGACGCTCACGCTCGGATGTCTCGAAGCCAGGCCCCGGTTGGCGACCGAGAGGAGCGCGAACGAAAGGCCGGCCCCGAGACCCCAGAGCACCCCCCGGGCGACCGCGTCGGACAGGTCGAAGCCCGGGACGATCAGCCCGACGCCGAAGAGACACGCCAGCCCGTAGGCGAGGCTGGCGGGGTCCCATCGCTCCCGGGCCAGGAGGGGCTCGAGGAAGGCCGTGAAGACCGGGAAGCTCGAGTAGGCGAGGAGCGCGACGGCGACCGAAGAGACCTGGACGGACTCGAAGAACATCGTCCAATGGGCGGCGAGGAGGAAGCCGCAGGCGGCGAGGAGCGCGAGGTCCCGCCGCGGGGCGATCCGGAACGGGCGCTTCCGGAGGGCCATGACCGCGGCCAGCGCCGCGCCGGCGAAGGCGACCCGGCCGAAGACGATCAGGACGGGCGGCAGGTCCAGCCACTTGCCGAACAGGCCGGGGAAGCCGAAGAGGAAGACGGCCAGATGGACGTCGAGAAGACTGCGGGAGCGCGCCTGCACGGCGTCATTATATCTCTTTTCTTGCTATTTGGCCGAATTGTGCTAAGATAATCTTTACTTTTTCAGGGAAACGGAGGCTCTCCCTTCCCTCCCGTCAACGGACGGCCGAAACCCATGTCCTACGAGATATTTGCCCGAAAATACCGGCCCTGGATGTTCGAGGAAGTCGTCGGACAGCTGTCCGTCGTCCGGACCATCCAGAACGCCATCGCCACGGGCCGCGT
>CAZFBC010000201.1:0-4621 GCA_964517245.1 uncultured Eubacteriales bacterium
CGCATGATCTCGGCGCCGGTGATGTCGCCGGCGTAGTGCATGCGCTTGCGCGACGTGCCGCCGCCGTGCATGGCCTTGAGGCTTCCGTCCTCGAACTTGGAGAACATGGCCCCCTGCTTCTCCAGCCAGGCCATGACCTTGGGGGCCTCGAGGACCAGCGTCTCGACGAGCCCCGGGTCGTTCTTGAAATGGCCGCCGCCCATGACGTCCAGGTAATGGAAATAGGGGGAGTCCTTCCCGGTCTTGGTCGCGGCCTGGATGCCGCCCTCGGCCATCATCGTGTTGGCGTCGCCGAGGCGCAGCTTCGTCGCGATGAGGACCTTGGCCCCGTTCTCGCGGGCGAGCAGGGCGGCGGAGGACCCGGCCCCGCCGCCGCCGACGACGAGGACGTCCGTCTCGTGGTCGACGCGGGAGAGGTCGACCGTGTCGGGGTCGATGCGGCTCTTGGCGTGGAGCAGGCTGACCATCTCCTTGGCGATGCGGTAGCCCTTGCTCGGCCCGACCCGGATCTCGGTCCGCCCCTCCTCCTTGAAGTCGGGGTGGAACTTCAGGATGGCCTCGCGCTCCTGCAGGGACATGGGGGGGAACTCTCCGCCCGCCCGCTTCTTCTCGACGCGGGCCGGCCTGGTCTTTTCCACCCTCTTGATCAGCTCCTTGAGTTCAGGCGTGTACGGCATGGGTCATTCTCCCAGAAAAGACTTGTCCTCGGGCTGCCAGGAGTCCTCGGCATTGTCGGGCTCGGCCTCGAGGCCCTTGTAGAGCTTCTTGAGCTCGTCGATGTTCTTCTTCTTGAGCTCTTGAAGGACCTTGGCGAACGCCCCCCCCTCGACGGCCTTGACGGCCTTGGCCACGTGGGCGGCCTTGGGCGTGAGGTGCCGGGCGTAGAGGCGGCGGGCCAGGATGGCGATGTTGTACTGGACCTCCTCGGCCGGGCAGCGGGCGGCGCAGAGGCCGCACATGACGCAGTCGAAGGAGCCCTCGGCCACGGCCTTGATGTCCCCCTGGATGGCCTTGGAGATGTAGCCCAGGACGTCGATGTCCATGGGGCAGCTCCGGGTGCACGTGCCGCAGCCGACGCACTTGAAGACCTCGGGGTAGAGGGCGGCGATCGTCCCGCCCTCGGCGGGAAGGGTCTCGATGTCGTAGACGGCCTTGTTGCCCGGGAAGAAGGGGATCTGGGCGATGTACATGTCCGGCTGGACGACGGTCTGGCAGGCCAGCCCGACCTCGATGCGGTAGGAATCCGGGAAGCGGTAGACCGTGCCGCAGGCGCCGCAGATCCCGCCGCGGCAGCCGCAGCCCCGGACGAGCTGGTAGCCGGCGTATTCGAGCGCTTTCTGGATGGTCAGCGAGGCCGGCACGTCGTAACGCTTGCCCATGACGAAGATGGGAACGTGGCTTTCCTCGTCGGCCTTCCCCTTGCCTGGGGTCTTCTTGGGTTTGGTCGCTGTCTTACTCATCTTTGACCACCTCCTGGACTAAAGCTTTTTCCTTCAGATGGAGAGGCCCCAGGGCCCGGATCTGCTCCGTGAACTCGTTCATGGTCTCGGCGTACTTCTTCCCCTCCGCGGCCGAGATCCACTCCAGCCGCAGCCGCCGGGGATCGATCCCCAGGGTCTCGAGCATCGGCTTGAAGAGAGCGACCCGGCGGAGGGTCTTGTAGTTGCCTTCGACGTAATGGCAGTCGCCGGGGTGGCAGCCGCCGAGGAAGACGCCGTCGGCGCCCTCCTTGAAGGCGTAAAGGATGTGCTGGGGATCGACGCGGCTCGAGCACATGACCCGCATGTTGATGTTGTTGGGGGCATGGCGGAGACGCGACGTGCCGGCCGCGTCGGCGGCCGAACTCGTGCACCACTTGCAAAGAAAGCACATGATCTGCGGTTCGAACATGGTCACTCCCTCAACATGGCCCTGAGCATCGAAAAGATCTGGCCGTCGGTTTGGTTGCGCTGTTGGGCGGCCCCGCTCGGGCAGGCGGCGGCGCAGGCCCCGCAGCCCTCGCAGAGGATCTCGTTCACCACGACCACGCCCTTGTCCGGGTCGAGCGTCCGGGCCGAGTACGGGCACATCGAGACGCAGATGCCGCAGCCCGAGCAGAGCTCGTCGTTGACCGGGACGACCGTCGGCTCGTGGACGAGCTCCGACTGGGCGAACAGGTCGCCGACCTTGGCCGCCGCGGCCGAGGCCTGGGCGACCGCTTCGGGGATGTCCTTGGGGCCGTGGGCGCAGCCGGCCAGGTAGAAGCCGGCGTTGAGGCTCTCGACCGGCCTCAGCTTGGGATGGGCCTCGGCCACGAAGCCGTGGATGTCGGTCGCGATCTTGAGCTTCTTCAGCAGGTCCTGGACCCCGTCGGCCTTGACCATGGCCATCGCCAGGACGACCATGTCGGCCTCGATCTCGAGCTTCTTCCCGGTCAGCGTGTCCACGCCCCAGACGATGAGCTTGTCGCCCTCCTTGAAGATCTTGGAGACCTTGCCCCGGACGTAGAGGACCTTGTCCTCCTCGACCGTGCGCATGTAGAACTCGTCGAAGGACTTGCCGCCGGTCCGGACGTCGATGTAGAAGACGGTCGCCTGGCCGTCGGGAACGCGGTGGCGGTAGAGCATGGCGTGCTTGGCCGTGTACATGCAGCAGATCTTGGAGCAGTAGGGCAGGTGGTGCTCCGTGTCGCGGGAGCCGCAGCACTGGACGAAGACGACCGATTTCGGGACCTGGCCGTCCGAGGGCCTCCGGACCTCCCCCCCGGTCGGGCCGGAGGCGGAGAGGATGCGCTCGAACTCGAGGCCGTTGACGACGTCCTCGTATTTCTCGCCGCCGTACTCGCCGAGGGCCTGCATGGTGTAGAGGTCGTAGCCCGTGGCCACGACGACGGCCCCGACCTCCTCCTCCAGGATCGTCTCCTTCATGTCGTAGTCGATGGCCTTCTTGTCGCAGACGTCCTTGCACTTGCCGCAGCGGACGGGCGAGAGGCCGAGGCAGTGTTCCGCGTCCAGGGAGTAGGTCCCCGGGATGGCCTGGGGGAAGGGCATGTAGATGGCCTTGCGGAAGGACAGGCCCATGTTGAACTCGTCGGCCACGATCTGGGGGCAGACCTTCTCGCACTCGCCGCAGAGGTTGCAGAGGGTCTCGTCGACGTAGCGGGGCTTCTTGCGGATCTTGACCTTGAAGTTGCCGACGAATCCCGAGATGGAGTCGACCTCGTGGTAGGTCAGGAGCTTGATCCGGGGGTGGCGCGAGACCTCGACCATCTTCGGGGTCAGGATGCACTGGGAGCAGTCGAGCGTCGGGAAGGTCTCGGAGAGCTGGATCATCTTGCCGCCGATCGAGGGGTTCTTCTCGACCAGGATGACCTCGTAGCCGTGGTCGGCGATGTCCATCGCCGCCTGCAGCCCGCTGACGCCGCCGCCGATGACCAGGGCCCGGCGCTTGACGTCGACCTTGATCGGGTCGAGGTTCTCGTTCTGCAGGGCCTTCTCGACGTGCGACTTGACGATCTTGACGGCCTTCTTGGTCGCCTTCTCCCTGTCCGTGTGGACCCAGCTGTCCTGCTCGCGGATGTTGGCGATCTCGATCTGGTACGGATTGAGGCCGGCCAGCCGGGCGGCCTCCTGGAAGGTCCTCTCGTGGAGCGTCGGCGAGCAGGCGGCCACGATGATGCCGTCCAGGTGCTTCTCCTTGATCGTGTCGATGATCATCTGCTGGCCGGGATCGGAGCACATGTAGACGTAGTCCGTGGAGAAGCTCACGCCGGGGTAATCCTTCAGGACCTCGGCGACCTTCTCGACGTCGACGACGCTGGCGATGTTGACCCCGCAGTGGCAGACGAACAGTCCGATCCGCTTGTCCTTGGGCTTTTTCGTGGTCTTGGCCGTCATGTCCGCACCTCGGTGGCCGGGCTTTCGGTGAACAGGGCATCGGCGGGGACCTTGTGGTCCCCGAGGCCGAGCAGCTCCTTGTCGACCCCGAGCGCCCAGGCCAGGATCTGGGTGAAAAAGAGCACGGGGAGCCCGGGGAAGTCCAGGTAGGCCCCCTTGATCGTCTCCTGGCGGTGGTCAAGGTTGTAGAAGCACAGCGGGCAGGTCACGGTGATGGCCTTGGCCCCGTTCATCCTGGCCGAGCGGAGCACCCGGTAGGAGGCCTCCGTCGCCGCGTCGGGCATGGAAACGGCCAGATAGGAGCCGCAGCACTCCTGCTTGAAGGGATAGTCGACGGCCGCGCAGCCGACGGCCTCGAGGAAGTCGTCGAAGAGGCGCGGCGAGTCGGGCTCGTCGAAGTCCATCTCCTCCTTCGGCCGCAGGAGGCGGCAGCCGTAGTAGGCGGCGACGGGCAGCTTCCCCAGGTCCCTCTTCAGCCGCTCCCGGATCCGGGGAAAGCCGACCCTGTCGCGCAGGTACTCCAGGAGGTGGAGGACCTTGACCTCGCCGTTGTAATCGGCGAAGCCCGTCGTCCTCTCCTTGGTCAGGGGGTCGATCTGGATGTCGTCCCGGAGGAAGGCGTTGATCCTCTTGCGCTTCAGGGGATCGTCCTGAACGGCCTTGTTGGACCGCTTGAGGACGGAGTAGCAGAAGGAGCAGGTCGTGACGACGACGTCCCCGCCCTCGTCCCGGACCTGGCGCAGCAC
>CAZFBC010000202.1:0-4621 GCA_964517245.1 uncultured Eubacteriales bacterium
CGAACGCCGGTTCATGGCCTCGCGGAACATCGGCCTCAAGGAGCTGCCCTGCATCGACATGGACGTCGAGGACAACGAGGCGATGGAGATCGCCCTCATCGAGAACCTCCAGAGAAAAGACCTTAGCATTTTCGAGGAGGCCGACGGCCTCCAGGCTCTGGCCGACATCCACCAATACAACCACGAGCAGATCTCGGTCAAGATCGGCAAGGGACGCTCGACCATCACCGAGATCCTGTCGATCGCGCGCATCCCGCAACGGGCCCGCGACATCATCCGGGAGGCCGGCGGCTTCAGCCGGTCGACGATCGTCGAGATCGCCAAGCTCAAGACCGAGGAAGACATGGTCCGGCTGGCCCACGACATCGCCGAGCGCAGGCTGACCCGCGAGGACACTCGGGACTTGGCCAAATATCTCAAGGGCAAATCGAAGAAGCTCAAGTATTACGTCTACAACTTCGTCCCGGACGACACAGACAAGTTCAGGCTCCGCCTGGAGTTCAAGAAGCAGACCATCTCGAAGCAGGAGATCATCAGCATCCTGCAGGACATCATCGAGAGGATCCGCAAGAAGGACGAATCGCCGGCCCTCAAAGGCTGAGACCCGAAACCATTCGGCTATCTTTGGGCAGCCCTTCGGGACCCCCGCGTTAGTTTACATAATAACTCTTATGCGACGTTATGAGAGGTGGTTTCGCATCCATTTTGTTTTCTTTGTTTTGCGATTTCTCACAGCCTGTGCGTATTCGCCCTGCCCTGAACATGGGCAAATGTGGATATCTCGGCCGATTCGATCCTCGTTCTCTGGGCATCGACATCTCGCCGGCCGATTTCCTGAGGCTCCAAAGCGTTCTTCCTGTGCTTTTCGAGCCCTTCCTTCGGATCCTTCGAAATTCCGCCCGGAGCTCCGCTATCCAACTCTTCAATGACATCCAGGGTTCTGACCGGGGCCGCCTTGACGATTTCCGCTCCGCCCGCGCACCGAGGCGCGGAACGCTTCGACGGCCCTCCCCCGTTTTCCCTATTCTCCGGCCAGGCTTGATAATACAGGCCCACAAGTGTTATTCTATGTTATTGATAATGCACTTGTTAGCCCCTTGTATGGACATATATTGTAGATTGTAATATATTTAGAGCTCACTCTGGCTGCTTTTTGACAACCGGGCGGCCCTGAGATATAAAGGTCCTCATGAAAGATGTCGAGTTCCACCCGGCCCGTGCTCTCGTTGTGAGCTTTCTGGCCGCGATCCTGGCGGGCACGCTCCTCCTGAGCCTGCCCTTTAGCGCGGCCGACGGCCGGCCGGCCTTCCTCGACGCCCTCTTCACGGCCACTTCCGCCGTCTGCGTCACGGGCCTCACGGTCCTCGACACGCCGACCCGTTTTTCGGCGGCCGGTCAGGCCGTCATCATCTTTCTCGTCCAGCTCGGCGGCCTGGGCATCATGACCTTCTCGACGCTCATCGTCCTGGCCGCGCGGCGCCGCATCTCGGTGCGGGAAAGGCTTCTCATCCAGTCTTCGTTCCACCCGGGCATCCCCAAGGACCTGCCGTCCCTCGTCCGGAGCATCTTCCTGTTCACGCTGGCCATCGAGGCCGCCGGAGCCGCGCTTCTCTTCGTCTGGTTCCGCCCGGCCTTCGGTGCCGCCCGGGCGGCCTGGCCGGCCGTCTTCCATTCGGTCTCGGCCTTCTGCAACGCCGGGTTCTCCCTTTTCAGCGACAGCCTGTCCGGCTACCGGGGCCACGCCGGCCTCATCCTGACCATGGCCGCCCTCATCGTCCTGGGAGGCATCGGCTTCCCGGTCCTCAGCGAAACCCGGGCCATCCTGGCCGAGCGCAGGCGCGGCCGCCGCGTCCGGACCTCCCTCCACTTCAAGCTGGTCGTCACGGTGACCCTCATTCTGGTCGCCGGCGCCGCCGTCGCGTTCTTCCTCCTCGAGGGCCCCTTCTCCATGAGCGGCCTCCCGGCCGGAGAGCGCGCCCTGGCCTCGCTCTTCCAGAGCGTCACCGCACGGACGGCCGGGTTCAACTCGGTCGATATCCCGACCGTCGCCCCGGCCTCGGTCCTGCTGCTCCTCTTCCTCATGTTCGTCGGCGCGTCGCCGGCCTCGACGGGCGGCGGCGTCAAGACCAGCACGGCCGCGTTCCTCGTCCTCCTCGTCCGGGCTCGCGTCGCGGCCCGGGACACGGTCTCCGTCTTCCACCGTTCGTTCGCCGCGGAGCTCGTCCTGCGGGCCTTCACCCTGATCGCCCTGGCCCTTGGCGTCATCATCCTGGCCACGATGGTCCTGCTCGTCGCCCAGCCCGAGATCGGCCTGCGCGACGCGCTCTTCGAGATGGTCTCGGCCTTCGGCACCGTGGGGCTGTCCATGGGCGTCACACCGGCGTTGGGGCCCTTCGGCAAGATCGTCGTCTGCCTGACGATGTTCACCGGCCGCGTCGGCCCGCTGACCCTGCTCTACGCCCTGAGCCGCCGGGAGGCCCGGGGCCGGTTCGAATACGCCGAGGAGTCCGTGCTCATCGGCTGAGTCACGGGGCCGCCCGAGGCCCCGCAAGGAGTTCTGCCATCATGAAGATCGCCGTCATCGGCCTCAGCAGCTTCGGGGCCCAGATCGCCCGGTCCCTGGCCGAGATGGGCCACGACGTCACGGCCATCGACATCGACCGGGTCCGGATCGCCCAGGCCAAGGACTACGTCCCCTTCGCCGTGGTCATGGATTCGTCCGACAAGGAGTCCCTCAAGGCCCTGGGCCTCCAGGACATGGACATCGTCGTGGTCAGCATCGGCCCGGCCATGGAGCCGTCCATCCTCACCGTCCACTACCTCAACGAGATCGGGGTTCGCCGGATCGTGGCCAAGGCCCTGAGCCAGGACCACGCCGAGATCCTCGAGGCCGTGGGCGCCTCCGAGGTCGTCTATCCCGAGCGGGACATGGCCATCAAGACGGCCCGCCGCCTGGCCTACCCCAACGTCCTGGAGTACGTCCAGGTCTCGGCGGGCATCCAGATCCAGGAGACCTCCGCGCCCGAGAGCTTCATCGGGAAGAGCCTGCGGGACCTCGACCTGATCAACCAGTTCGGCATCCAGGTTTTGGCCGTCCGGGAGATCGTCCCCGAGCGGGTGACCTACATCCCCAAGGCGGATTTCGTCGTCAAGGACAGCGACGTCCTCATCCTCATGGGCGAGGAATCCAAGCTCAAGAAGCTGAATCTGCTCTGAGCCGCGGCTCGGAAGGAGGCCATCATGAGGAGATTCGGGACGATCCTGGCCCTGCTCGCGGGGGTCGCCTGCGGGTGCGGCGGGGCCCCACTCGACCGGCCCGCAGCCCAGGCCGAACCACCCTCGCTCTATCTCATGGCCGATATCCGGGTTGAAGTGGCCGGGGCCCCCGAGTACGAAGCCGCCCTGAAAGCCCTGATCACGGCTCTCAAAGAGAACTCCTTCCCGGTCGTCTTCGACACCTATGCCACCGACGACAGCCGCTACTACATCATCTACGGGCTCGAGCGGGGGTACGGGTCCGTCGACGATCTGCACAAGGCCTGGAGCGACGCGGCCGCGAAGATGGGCCCCTCCGAGTTCCAGGCCCTCCACGCCCGCCTGACGGACCGCGAGATGGAGCGCGTCTTCCGCTTCTGGACCTTCCGGACCGACCTGTCCTTCCTGCCCTCGCCGGAGCGCCTGAAGCCGGCCGAGATCGGCTACTACACCTGGGACTACGTCTGGCTCGTCCCCGGGCGGGAGGCAGAATTCGAGGCGCTCAACCGCGAGTGGATGGCGCTGAGCGCGGCCCGCAAAGCCCGGGACCCGTTCATGACCTACCAGGGCGGCTACGGCAACGAGGAGCCGGTCTACGTCTGGTTCGAATACGGCAAGTCGGCGGCGGACTACGCCCTGGCCGAGGAGAAGTTCTGGGAGGCGCTGGGCGACGAGGGCGCGGCTCTCTCGAAGCGCACCCGGGCCCTCATCCGGAAGCAGGAGACCAAGACCGGTCGCTACCGGCCCGACCTGTCCTACGCCCCGGGCAAATAGGTCAAGATGACCGTGTCGGGGAATCTCCCGGGCGCGACCTGCGGGTTCTTGCCCTGCAACATTACGTCCCGCGCCGTCCGGAATGTCCTTACTTGTGCGGCGATACGGGGCTGATACGGGGAAAAGAACGTCAAGCCTTTATGGCAGAGTCCCTCAGATCTCTACTTGCCTAAGAGGAAGCCGCTAGCTTTTTTTTCCCTGTTTGCGCTTGGCATAGATGCCCAACGAAACCAGGCCTGCTCCAAGAAGGAGCAAAGCCCCCGGCTCCGGAACGGCGAAAGGTTCAACCTGGTCGGGGTTAACCCTGGCGCGACGGCTGATATTATATCCCGCGTCCCGTTCTCCGGCTAATTTCGTCGGCCTCTGTTGCTCATGCTGAGCGATGGCCGCTGTCGACAGCATCAAGAACAGCACGATAAAGATTCTTTTCAAAATATCCTCCTCCGTCTCGCGTCCTCCGGCGTGCGAAGGCGCGCATACATTGACGACTCGCCGTTTCTAATGCGGATTTCGTGCCAAGAGCTCTCCTCGAGGGAGTTGCCCTCAGGTAGGAGGGGATTGTCCCAAATAACGGGATTAGTCTCATTTCACG